>NZ_JAVDUZ010000002.1:0-157500 GCF_031456585.1 Variovorax sp. 3319 | reverse complement strand
TGCGGATGGCCTGGATCTGGACGCCCTTCAGTCGCAGATTGAAGCATTCGACGCCTGGAACTGGGAGCAGCGCGTAGAAGAAACGTTGCATCGGCTCCATTTGGACCGCAACGCCCGCGTCGGCTCTCTTTCCGGCGGCACCCGCAAGCGTGTCGCCTTGGCACAGGCCCTGGTAGCCGCGCCAGACGTGCTCCTATTAGATGAGCCCACCAACCATCTGGATCTGGACTCCATCGAATGGCTCGAGCAACTGCTGATCGACTTCAAGGGAAGCGTTGTCACGGTGACGCACGACCGCAGCTTCCTGAACCGTGTCGCAACCCGCATCGTGGAGCTGGACCGGGGCAAACTCGGTTCTTACCCCGGCAATTTCGAGCAATACCTCCTGCAGAAGGAGGAGCAACTCGCCCAGGAAGCCATCATCAGCGCCAAGGCCGACAAGCTGCTCGCGCAGGAAGAGGTCTGGATCCGCAAGGGTGTCGAAGCCCGCCGCACCCGCAGCCAAAGCCGCATCAGCCGGCTCGAAGCCCTGCGGGCAAGCCGCGCCGCGCGCCGGGAAGTCCAGGGCAGCGTCAACATGGACGTGGCATCCGGCCAATCAAGCGGCAAGATCGTGGCCGAACTCACCGAAGCAACCAAGGCCTTCGGCGAAAAGACGGTGATCCGCAACTTTACCGGCACCATCCTGCGCGGCGACAAAGTCGGCCTGCTCGGCCCCAACGGTGCGGGCAAGACCACGCTGCTCAAGCTCATCCTCGGCGAACTCGAGCCGGATAGCGGCAAGATCCGCCGCGGCACCAACCTGCAGGTGGCGTACTTCGACCAGATGCGCGACAAGCTCGACCTCGACGCCACGCTGGAAGACTTCATCAGTCCCGGCAGCGAGTGGATCGAAATCGGCAACCAGCGCAAGCACGTCAAAAGCTACCTTTCCGACTTTCTCTTCTCCCCTGCACGCGCGAACTCCCCGGTTCGCTCGCTCAGCGGCGGCGAGCGCAACCGGCTGCTGCTGGCGCGGCTCTTCGCTCGCCCGGCCAACGTGCTGGTGCTCGACGAACCGACCAACGACCTGGACATCGATACGCTCGAACTGCTCGAAGGCCTGCTGCAGGACTACGACGGAACCGTCTTCCTGGTCAGCCATGACCGCACCTTCCTGGACAACGTGGTGACCAGCACCATCGCGTTCGAAGGCGACGGCCGCTGGCGCGAATACGAAGGCAGCGTGCAAGACTGGTTGATCCAATCGAAGCGCGCCCGCGAGATTGCCGAGCAACGGCAAGCCGCCAACCCTCCGGCGCCAGCGGCAATGCCAGCCCCAGCGCCCGCCGAACCTGCCACTGTTCGCCCGACGGCCGCGCGCAAGAAGCTCAGCTACAAGGAGCAGCGCGAACTCGATGCCCTCCCCGCCGTGATCGAAGCGCTCGAAGCCGAACAAAAGCGCATCAGCGAAATGCTCGAACTCGACGGCGGAGCGATTTACGCCACCGACGCCTCGCGCGCCGCCGAACTGAGCCAGCGCCACGCCCAGATCGACGACGAATTGCTCGCCGCCCTGGAGCGCCAGGAAGAACTCTCCGCCGGTCGTTAGTGCGTTAGTTCTCCAAAAAACTGTCCCGCCGTCCCACGCGCGGACAGCGCCGACTAGGCTATACATGCGGCTTCCAAATTCCTGGAAAGCCGCATGTCTTCCATTTCCGCGTTCGTGGGCCGGTCTCTCGTACTCCTGGCCATCTTGCTGCAAGGCGCCTGCGCGCAACTGCCCGAGAACGTCGACCGTCCGGTTTCGACCGCAATCCCTCCCCCAACCGGCACACCCCTGGAAGCCTTGGTCCAGCAGCGGCGAAAAGCCGACGCGGCACGGTTCGAATCAGGTTTTCTGCTGCTCGGAGGCGCCCCCGCCGCCTACGGCAGCCGGCTCGCCTTGATCGAAGGGGCTCAGAAAACGCTCGACTTGCAGTACTACGCCATCCACGCAGACGCCAGCACCGGCCGGTTGCTGCGCAGCATCCGGTCGGCAGCCCAGCGCGGCGTTAGGGTGCGAATCCTGCTCGACGACCTCCACAGCACCGGCAGGGATGCGCTGGTGCTGGGAATGGCCTTCGTGCCCAACATAGAAATGCGGCTGTTCAACCCGCTTGCGGGCGCGCGCCGCTCTTCGTTCGCGCGCATGCTCAATTCCGTCGGCGATGCCTCACGCATCCAGCAACGGATGCACAACAAGCTTTTTATCGCGGACAACGTGCTCGGCGTCACCGGCGGGCGCAACTTGGGAGACGCCTATTTCGGCAACGCGCTGAAGGGCAATTTCATCGATGTCGACATCCTGGCTGCCGGGCCGATCGTGCAGGACCTGTCGCGCAGCTTCGACAGTTATTGGAACAACGAGCGTGCCTACCCCGTGCAATCGCTGGTCAAGCGAGAAGAGCTGAAAGCCATCCGAGAGCGCGCGGAGCAGGCCGACCGCGAGTTGGCCGACGAATCGACCCGTGCACAAAATGCACCGCCGGCACCAGCCAATGGCGAACCGAAGCCGGGCGCCGCCCCCACCTCCGCACAACTCGCCCGCGCGTGGGACGAAAAGCCGCTCGACCTGAAGACCGCCCGATTCGTCTGGGCCCCTGCGGTCATGCTCGCCGACGAGCCCGGAAAGATCCCGGCCGACAAAGGACCCGAGCAGACAAAGTCGCCCGGCCTGGTGGTAAGCCACCCCGGAGACGCGGCCGGTTCGTCGCGGCGAGCGGCATCGCTCCAGGCCAGTTCCGACCTTGCCGCGGGCAGCGAGACGGTGGTTGAAGGCTTGCTGCAGCTGATCGGGCAGGCGCGCAGCGATCTGCTCATCATCTCGCCCTATTTCGTGCCCGGTCCCGACATGAAGCAAGCCTTCGCGGCCGCCCGTGGGCGCGGGGTTCGAATCAGGGTGCTCACCAACTCCCTGGCTTCCAACGACGCACCGGTGGCGCACGTGGGCTATGCCCGGCATCGGGAAGACCTGCTCAAGCTCGGTGTCGAGCTCTACGAACTGCGCAGCGAGCAGGCCGGCGTGAGCAGCGCATTCGGCTCGTCCGGCAGCGGCAATCTGGGCGAATCGCGCGCCATGCTGCACTCGAAGGTGCTGGTGATGGACGGCAGGTTGCTGGTGGTCGGATCGATGAATCTCGACTTGCGCTCGCAATTGCAGAACACCGAAATTGCGCTGCTGGTACGAAGCGCCGAGCTCTCCCGCGCTGCCTCCGAGCAAATCGAGCGCGGCATGCGCGAAGGCTCATGGCGCGTCGAGCTGAACGATGGTTCGCTGCTCTGGCGCGCCCCCGAAGGCAGCGGCCTGAAAGACACGGCCACCGAACCCGACGCCAGCAGGACCCTGCGCCTGCTGCTCAGGCTGTTCGGCCCCCTGGCGCCCGACCAGTTGCTGTAGCCGGCAGATCAGTGCTTGTGCTGGTGAGCCGGCGCGGCCGCATCGGCGCCTTCCGGTGCGCCCACCGGCAGCTTGACCTCGAGCGACGTCTTCTGGCCCTTGGCGTCCTCGAAGCGGAGCGTCATCGGCACCGTCGCTCCCTTGGCCAGTGCCTGCTTCAGGTCCATCATCATCACGTGATAGCCGCCCGGCTTGAGTTCCACCGTCTGGCCCACTGGAAGATCCAACCCACCCGGCAGCTCGCGCATCTTCATGGTGTCGCCTTCCATCTTCATCTCGTGCACCTCGGCCACACCGGCCGCCGGCGTCGAGATGCCGACCAGCTTGGCGCCCATGGGCGCGGTGAGCTTCATGAAAGCACCCGTACCGCTCTGCCCCGGCACCGACTGGCGCACCCAGCCGTCGCGCACGTCCACCGTGGCCACGCCCTGCGCCACCACATCGAGCTTGGCGGCGGGCGTCTTGAGGCCCGCTGTCGAGTTGCCCGATGCCGGGACTTCCGCCCAGTCGACGCTGCCGACATCGCAGGTCTGCAGCACCTTGAACCACAGCGCACCGGGCGTGCCGGGCACTTTGCCGCGCAGCACGAACTCGGCGCGTTCGCTGGCGGGCAGTGCGGTTTGCGCGCTCTCGGCGGTCCAGCGCACTTCGCCGTCGCCGGCGTTTTTCTGCACGTCGAGCTTCCATCCCTTGCGCGCCTGGGCGTCGCTCAGAACAAAACCCTTCGGCAGGCGAACGGCCAGGCCGGTGGTGGCCTTGGCGCCCTCGCAGGCATGGCCCACGCGGAAGGCGGCGTTGTAGTCGCTGCCCACGGTCACCCCGCCCCGCGGCAGGGTCACATGGGCAAAGGCGGTGGACGCACTTGCCAGCATGGCGTATGCGGCAACAGTCTTGAGGTTGATGCGCGGATGGTTCATTGATGGAACTCCTTGAAAAAAGCGGATGAAAAAAATCAGAGGTCGAACTTGAGTTCGGCCACGAAGGTGCGTTGCGGATACGGGTGGAAGGCCCAGTACTTGTTGTTGTTCAGGTTGTCTATGCCCACGGCGGCGCTCCATTGCCGGTCGATGCGGTAGCGAACGCGCGCGTCGACCACGAAGAACTTCGAAAAGCCCATGTACGCCGCGCCGTTCGGATCGCTGTTGTCGAGCGTGCCGTACTGCTTGCCGCTGTATCGTGCGCCGACCGTGTAGCTCCATCTCGCGTCGGGCCGGTAGGTTGCAAGCAGTGTGGCGCGCACCTTGGGCACGCGCGGCTGTTCGCGGCCCACGCTGGCCGGAAAGCCGCTGTTGGCGGCGATCTTCGAGCGGGTCAGCGTAAGGCTGCCGCCCAGGTCCAGCCCCTTGATGCCCACGTCCACGGCATTCAGCGCCACCTCCAGGCCGCGCGTGCGAATCGCATCGACGTTCTGCACCGTGCTCACCAGGTTGGTGAGCGCCTGGCTGTACAGCGCGTCCTTCGTGTTCTCGACGAACAACGTGGTACGCAGCACGCCGTCGACGCCCCAGCCTTTCAGGTCGCGCTCGGCGCTGAGCTCGGTGGTCCAGGAGCGCTCCGGCCGCAGGTTCGGGTTGGTATTGACGATGCGGTTGCCTTCGATCGACCCCTGGTAGAGCTCGCTTACTGTCGGCATGCGCACTCCACGGCCGGTCGACGCCTTGAACAGCCAATCGGGCGTCGCTTGCCAGGCGATGGCCGCCTTGGGCGAGTCGTAGCTGTTCTTGCGCGGTGCAAAGTCGAGCAGCCTCGTCGCATTGCCCAGCTGGCCGCCGTAGGCCTCCCATCGCTCGCGGCGCAGGCCGAACGTGGCCTTCCACTTCTCGGCAAAGCGCCAAGTGTCCTGCACATACAGCGACTGCAATCGCGTGTTGCCGTTGAAGGCGGAAAACGGCGCCACCACCGGCCCGCCGATCCAGTCAAGCGTGTTGCCGACGCTGGTGCGCAGGCGCGCCGTGTCCTGCTGAAAGCCGAAGTCGACCACGTGGGCGCCCACGCCTTCGGCGGAGCCGGTGGGCCGCCAGGTGCCCGCGGCCTTGAAGGTGTGCCAGCCGGAGCCGCCCATGTCGGTGGTTCGCCCCGGCCCGCCGTTGAATGCGCCCGGCAATGGGGTGGTGGGCGTGCGCGAGGTGTCGCTCGAATAGTCGAACAGGCTTGCTGCTACCTCCCAGTCGAACACGCCGCCGGTGTGGCTCTTCACCGAAAGGCCATGCATGTAGTGCGTGAGCGCGGTCTCGGTCGGCGCCAGGGCGGCGCTCGGCGAATCGAGGTTGTAGGTGCGCCCCGCGATGTTCACGCGCCCCGAATACACAGGCCGCCCGAGCGAATCGCGCAGATAGGTGTCGACGCTGCCGTGCGTGGTGTTGTTCCACGCGCCAAGGGTGTACGTTGCGCGCAAGGTGGGCGAAAAGTCGTAAGCCACCTTCAGCTTGGCCTGCTCTTGCGTGGTGTCGTAGATGGTGGAGCCGCCCACCAGCCACCACGGCTGGTTCGATGGGTTCAGCCCCAGCACCGCGCCGGTCACCGGAGTGCCCGCATTGCCCACCGTGCCCGCGCTCACCAGCCGGTTGCCGAACACCAGCGCCTGCCCCTTGCTGTGGGTGCGCGAGGCGCTGAGCCACCAGGACCAGTTGCCACTGCGGCTCCCAAGCGACAAATCGAGCTGCTGGCCCGCGGGCGACGAGTGGCTGTTGTACAGGTCGAAATTGGAGGCAAAGCCGCTGAGCTTGACGTGCGCTTCAAGCCTGGTCGGCATGCGGGTCACGTAGTCGACCACAGCGCCGACCGAGTTGCCCGGGTAGGCTGCCGAGAACGGCCCGTACAGCACGTCGACCCGCTCGATTTCTTCCGGCGACACCATGCCCCAGCGCGGCGCGTAGGTGGCGCCGTTGCCTAGCGGGTTCGACAGCATGATGCCGTCGGCGTACACCATCGAGCGTGCGCTGTTGCCCGTGCCCGAGGCGCGGGTGGCCAGCACCGCATGGTTGAAGTCGCCGATGTAGCGCTTGCGCACCACGAGGCTGGGCAAGTATTTGAGCGCGTCCTCGCTGTCGGTCGCATTGACCGTTTCGGAAATCTGCTCGCCCGTCACGCCCTCGATGGTGGTGGGGATCTGCGTCGGCAGCGAGGTTGGGCGGCCGTCACTCACCGTGACGGTGCTGAGCGTGCGCGCGCTGCCGCCGCTTTCAGGCGGCTCGGGCGCGTCTTGCGCCCACAAGGGCGCGCCAAAAGGAAATGCCATGGCAATCGCCAAGGCACGGGAATGCTTTTTCACTGGAAACCTGCTCCACGAACTTCAAGCCAGACAGACCGCACGCACCCGTCGATCGGCGCATGCGGCTACGGTTTTGAGTTTCAGGAGAAGGCTGGCGGCCCGCGCGCAGGTAACGGCGCGGCGGTGGCCGCGGCAAGGCGCGCGGCGGGAATCGACTGGACTACGCGGCCCAGTGGCAAGGGAAGCTCGAAACCAGCGGGATCCGCCGATGGTGGCGGTGCGGCAGTCAGCACGCACAGCGGGCAATCCATGTGCGAGGCGCCCACTTCCTGCACGCCGTCTTCGGTGTGAACCACCACCTTGACGGAACCGACGCTCGAACACACCAGTTCCACAGCCTGAGGGTGCACGATGGGCGACGCCACCGCCACCCCGAGCGAGAGCACGAACCACAGCAGCGCCCAGCGGCCGACAAGGCCGAGGAAGCGGGGGTGGTTGCGCAGCAGGTGCATGGTGTTCGCGATTATCAGCGCTGTTTGCCCTTGGTGGCGGGCGAGCGTTGCGCGGGCTTGGCACTGCCCTTGGAACCCTTGGCGCCGCTGCTCTTGGCGGCCTGGCTGCTGCGCGTGCCGCGGGCGTCACGGGCATTGCGGGAATTGCGGGCGCCTCTTACGTTCCGGCCTTCCGCCTTGGGGGGCGCCGCTGCCGGCGCTGCGGGCACCGCCAGCGGCGGCTGCGCCGAGAGCGGCACCGCGGCAACGGTAAACCCACGCGCCGCCAACAGCGCAGGCAGCCCTTGCGGCCCCACCATGTGCAGCGCACCCACGGCCGCAAACACGCGCCGCCCACCCACGTGCATGCGTTCGATGCCGTCCGCCAGGCCCGGATTGCGATCGTCGAGGAGGCGCTTCATCAGCCGCCGCTCGGCTGGCGTGTTGACGCAGTTGCACCATTCGGGATAGCGGCCCAGCTTGTCCGCGTCGCCGCGGGCCCAGGCATCGGCCAGCTCTTTCATCTGCGCGCGTAGCTGGCCCGACTCCAGTTCGTCGAGGGCGGCGTCGATCTGTTCCGCCTCTTCGGTTTCGGAATCACCCGTCAGCATCTTCAACTGGGATGCCGCGCTTTCCAGGGCGAACACAGGCTTGTTGTTATTGCGGGCCGAAACGGCCAGCGTCTCGTCAACGCCGAATTCGGGGTACAGGCCGTCGGCGCGCGCCACCAGCCCCGCCAGCGCCGTGACCTGCAAGATGGGCTGCAGCCCCTCCATGGTTCCGGGCGGCACGCAAGCCGCTTCGTTCTGGCGGGCGAGCCGTTGCGCACGCGCGCCGCTCAGAATCCGGGCCACCAGCGCCGGGTCTGCCGGCTGGGTCATCGAGCGCATGGTCGCCGGATCGCGCGTATCGAGTTCCAGCGCGAGTGCGTCGCTCTGCTCCAGCGCCTTTTGCACCGTGGGCCCTGGCCGCACCCACTCGGCCCGGCCAAGATGAATGGTTCCATAGAGCCACGAAGTCCGCCCGTCCCGGTCGGCACGCCACAGCAGGCCGCGGTCGACCGCATTCCACTGGCCGACCGCCGAGCCCGGTTTGCCAAGGCTGGCAATCGCCGAAGGCGGGCAGGCAGCATGCGCCGCGGCCGCAAGCACCGAGCAAGCGCCCGCCAACGCAAGGCGCGGCAGGCAAGAAAGAAACCATGAACGCGCAGGCGCTTTCAAATCGAAATTGCGCACTGGCGCAAAGAGGGTCCGGAGTATCCGCAAGGCTTGCTCCATGATGAAAGAAAGTCCGGCATTCTCACAGCACCGCTGCCCATAATCCGGAACCATGCAGAGCATCTTCCATCTTGCCTTTCACGTTCGCGACCTCGATGCGGCCCGCCGCTTCTACGGAAATGTCCTCGGCTGCGCCGAAGGCCGCAGCACCGACACCTGGGTCGACTTCGACTTTTTCGGCCACCAGATCTCCCTGCACCTGGGCGAACCCTTCGCCACCACGCGCACCGGCCAGGTCGGCAACGCAATGGTGCCCATGCCGCACTTCGGCATCGTGCTCGCCTTGCCCGACTGGAAGGCGCTTGCAGAGCGGCTGAAAGCCGCAAACACCGACTTCGTGCTGGAACCCCAGGTGCGTTTCGAGGGGCAGCCGGGCGAGCAATGGACCATGTTCTTCTGCGACCCCTTCGGCAATCCGATCGAGGTCAAGGGGTTCCGTTCGCTCGCCGCGCTGTACGACAAATGATCCGCCGGCGCGGGGCCGCTGCGAGCCGGCTCGCACCCTCCTGCTCAGGGGTTGGCGCAGCTGCGTGGCTCGTCGCGCTCTTCACGCTCTTCACCCCCGGCGCAGCACATGCCGCAGTCGAATGCGAGCTCAACGGCCGCCGGGTGAATCCCTCCGACGGCAGCACGTTCCTCGGCGCAACAGGGCTCATGCGCTGCAAGGACCGGGCGAGCGGCGAGCCCCAGCGCGAGCAGCAGGTGCAGAACGGCGTCTTCAACGGTCTCGCCCGCTTCTACGAGAAAGGCAAGCTCGCCAAGGAGCACATCCTCAACACCAGCGGGAACATCCAGGGCCTTGCCCGCGAGTTCGGGCCCGAGGGGCAGGTGCTGCGCGAAGCCACTTACGACGACGGCCAGGAACGCGGGCTGGTTCGCAGCTTCTACCCCGGTGGCCGGCTGCGCCGCGTCACTTTCTATCCCAGCACCGGAACCGACCGCGCCTTTGTCGAGTTCACCGAGCGCGGCCAGCTATCTGCACTGCGCTGCGGCGAAACCGCCATGCTCGCTCCCGCGGCCGACGATGCCCAGCTGTGCGGGTTCGTAGGCGGGCCCTCGCAGGTCCAGCTTTTCGATGCACGGGGTTTCCTGCGCTCGCGGCTTTCGTACATGCTCGGCAAGCGCGTGCGGTCGCAAGACTTCTATGACAACGGCAAGCCCTCGGTACAAGACGAGATCGTCGGCAACCAGCGCACCGAGCGCCACTTTTCATCCGAAGGCGTGAAGCGCCGCGAAACGGTATGGCTGCTGATCGAACGCAACGCGGTGCGGCAGCGCGAGCAGGAATTCTCCGAAAAAGGATCGCTGATCCGCGATCAGCGCTGGAACCCTGCCGGCCAACCGGTACGGCACGACAGCTACTACCTCAATGGACAGCCCCGCAGCAAATCTGTCTACAGCGGTTCCGGCGATGCGCGCGCGGTGGACATCACCGAGTTTTACGAAAGCGGGCAGCGTGCCGCGCACGGCCGCTACCTGGTAACGGGGCGCGGCCGGCAGGTGCCGGTCGGCAAGCACCAGCGATTCAGCGAGAAAGGAACACTTCTTGCGGAATCGAGCTTCGACGCCAAGGGCCGCGTGACGCGCGAGCGCAGCTGGGACGAGAACGGCGAGCTGCAACGCGACGAGCACGTTCTGGAAGACGGCTCGAAAAAATAGCTCGCCCCGGCGCTGCCCGCGCCCTCGCAGACCCTCAGTCCAGCTTGATGCCGGCCTGCTTGATGATCGGTCCCCAGCGCTTCGACTCGGCACGCGCCAGCGCTTCGAACTGCGCCGGCGTTCCCGGCATGGCTTCCATGCCGAAGTCGTCGAAACGCTTTTGCACCGCAGCCGTGCTGAAGGCCCGATTCAGGTCGCCGTTGAGCTTGGCCACAGCTGCAGGCGGAAGCCCGGCCGGGCCAAGCACGCCCTGGAAAGCGAACACCTCGGTGTTGGGTACGCCCACTTCTGCAAGCGTCGGCACATTGGGCAGCAGTTTGTTGCGGGCGCCGGAGCCAATGGCGAGAACGCGCACCTTGTTGCCCTGCATGATCGGCAGGCCCGAGGCCAGGTCCAGGAACATGCACGGCACCTGCCCGCCCATCACGTCGGCCATTGCCGGTGCCGCGCCGCGGTAGGGAATGTGCGTGATGAAGGTGCCGGTGCGCACCTTGAACATTTCCATTGCCAGGTGATGCGGCGAGCCGTTGCCCGGCGAGGCGTAGTTGACCTTGCCCGGATTGGCCTTCACATAGGCCAGGAACTCCTTGAAGTTCTTGGCCGGAAAGTCCGGGTGGACCACCAGCGCCAGCGGAAACTTGCCGATCGCGCCGATGTAGGTGAAGTCTTTTTCGGGGTTGAATGGCAGCTTGCCGAACAGGTGTTCATTGAAGGCCAGCACGGCGTTGTCGGCCGACATCACGGTGTAGCCGTCCGGCTTGCTCTTCGCGACAAGGTCGGCGCCGATGTTGGTCGAAGCGCCGGGCCGGTTGTCGATGACGATCTGCTGGCCCAAGGTCTGGCGCATGGCCTCGGCGAGGGTGCGCGCAATCACGTCGGTGCCGCCGCCTGCGGGATAGGGCACCACCCACTTGATGAGTTGCGAGGGGTATTCCTGCGCGCGGGCAAACGGGGTTGCGGCCATGGCGGCGCCCGAAGCGAGCGTGGCGAGAAGAGTGCGGCGGTCCATAGGGATCAGTCTCCGGTTTGTTGTGGTTGGGTTGCGGACAGCGATGGTACGGGCAGCGCCTCCAGCGCGTCTGCCAATGCGCGGCGACAGCGTGCTTCGTCGCCAACCTGCTCGAACAGCAGCAGCGCAAGCCGCGAGAGAAACAGAGATTCGCGCTCCGTTCCGGCTTCAGTAATGGCGCGTGCGCATTCTGCATAAATGCGGTCGCGCGCATCGGGGTCGAGCGATATCGTCATACGGCAATCTCCTTGAGAGCGGCTGCGGCGCGGTTCAGCGCGCTGGCCAACACGCCAGCCGTCAGGCGCTGCCAGCGTGCGGCCACATGGCCGTCGGGCCGCAGCAGATAGAAGGCGCCATCGCGCGCGCCCAGGGCCTCGAAAACTGCGGCGTCCGCATGCGCATCGGCGCCGTCGATGCCCATGCCCGCAATGACGCGAACCGCGAACGGCAACTCGGCGCGCTGAGCCAGCACCGCGGCGTCTTCGGGCAACAGCGCGGTGCCGGCTTCGGGCCGCAGCACGAGCAATGTGAAAACCGAGCCAATCCAGTCCGTCAGATGGCCCTGCTCGAGTTGCTGCTCGGCCATCACTTCGCCCGGCAGCGGACCTGAGGGCAACGCGTCGCCTTCGCTGGACAGCGCCGAAGCCGCATAGCGCACGGCTTGCGTCTGCCGCGGATTGATCAGTTGCGCAATGCCACGGTGCGTTTGCGACAGCGACAGCGCGGCTTCGCGCATCAGGTCGAAACCACGCGAAGGCGGCGACATGAATTCGGTGCTGCGCATCGCGTTCTCGGCATTCACATGAAAGGCCTCGATGCGCTCCTGCGAATACGAGTCGAGCAACGCTGCGTCCGAAAGACCGCGTGCCACGAACGCGAGCTTCCAGGCAAGGTTGTCCGCATCGTCGAAGCCCGAATTGAGGCCTCGCACGCCGAAGATGGGCATGGCATGCGCCGCGTTTCCGGCGAAGAGAACGCGGCCATGCCGATAGCTTTCGAGCGTCATCGCGCCTGCACGGTAGACCGAAGTCCACACCGTTTTCCAAGGCAGGTGGCCCTCGCCGATGGCGTCCAGATGGCGCTGCACAAATTCGGCCACCGCGGCCGGCGTGAGTGCTTCTTCGGTGCTCTGGCCTGCGCGCAGCTGGTAGTCGATGCGCCAGATGTCGTCGGGCTGCCGGTGCATCAGCACCGTCGAGCCCGGGTTCCACGGCGGATCGAACCATGCGCGCCGCTCGGTCGGGTGTTCGCTGTGCAGTTCGATGTCGATGATGACGTAGCGCCCCTCGTAGCCCGTGCCCTCCAGCGAAAGCCCCAGTGCCTTGCGAACGAAGCTCTGGCCGCCGTCGCAGGCCGCGAGCCACTGGCCTTGCATCCGGTAGGCGCCCTCTGCGTTGCGCACCTCCAGCGTCACGCCGTCATCGTCTTGCGCAATGCCGGTGAGCTCGGTGCCCCAGCGAATGTCGATGAGCCCCGGCTCCGCTTCGTTGCGGCGAAAGATCTCCTCCAGCAGATAGTGCTCGGCGTAGTACTGCTCCAGGTTGATCATCGGCGGCAGCTTCTGCCGCTCGTCGTGCGGCATCTCGAAGCGGAAGACCTCGGCCGTCTTGTAGAAGCTGCGCCCGCCGGTCCATGGCAGGCCCTTGGCCATGAACGCCGGAAGCACGCCGAGCCGCTCCATGATTTCCAGGCTGCGGCGCGAAATGCAGGCCGCGCGGCTGCCTACGCACACCGTGTCGTCCGCCTCGAGCACCACGCAGCGCACGCCATGGTTAGCAAGCCCCAGTGCCAGCGCCATGCCGACCGGGCCGCCGCCCGCAATCACCACCGGATGGCGGCCCGGCTCCGCGCCGCCCTGCGCGAGCGGCGGCGTCCACGGCTTGTAGCGCGTGTAGTGAAAGGCACCCACCGAAGGCGGCAGCGCGCTCGCGCTCCTCGGGGGTGGCACGGGGCCGGTCGCGGCATCGGCAGCGGTGGAGGTGGTCATGCAGCGGGATTGTCCCGATGCGGGGCCACGGTCTTTGTCGTAACTTTGTACGACGTATTTACCCTAGCCTGGTTGCCTATGAGACGCTGGCGCATTCAACCCGCTGCCGACACTGCACTGTCCGCTGCCATCGTCCGCGACGTGCTGGCAGGCATCGGCACGCCGCAGCTCGCAGCCAGTTGCCTCTCGGCCATGCACCGCGTGATGCCCGTGACCTTCTGCACCGTGTTCGCGGTCGATGCCACCGGCCGCATCGAGGCCGTGTCGGCAGCCAGCAGCTACGGCACCACGGCCGAACGCACCGCCGAGCGCTATGTGGCGCAGCGCTTCGACTTGCTCGACCCCAACATGACATGGCTCGCAAAGCGCAAACTGCCCAAGCGCGCACAGCTGTGGCTGGGCCACCAGCGCGCCGAAGAGGTGGCCGACCCCGCCTACCGCGCCGCCTGCTACGGCGACGTGGGCATTCGCGAACGTGCGTCTGTACTGCTGCTTACGCCCACTGGCCAGCGCGTGGCGGTGAGCTTCTACCGAAGCCTGGCGCAAGCCGAATTCGACGAGCGCGACTTCGCGGCAATCGAAGGCCACGCCACCCTGCTGGCCGAGGCCACCATGGCCCACGGCCGCAGCGCGGCGGCCGCCCGGCAAACGGTGGCGCCACCCCTGGCTTCGCGTCTGCTGACCTTGAGCCTGCGGGAGCGCGAGGTCATCGGGCACCTGATGGCCGGCAGCACCGCCAAGCAGGCGGCGCGCGAAATCGGGATTGAACTGACGACGGTGCGCACCCACCAGTACCGCGCGTTCCGGCGGCTGGGGATTCGGTCCCAGAAAGAGCTGCTGCTTGCCGCGCCGCAGTGAGTGAGCGCGCAAAGCCCGCTTGCCGCCTCAGCCTTCCGCCGCGTCCCCGGCCTGATCGACCTGCCCAGCCTGCCCACCCTGCGAGTTGACCAGCGACACCGGCGCCACCTTCGGCCGCCCCGCCACCGAAACCACCTCCTGGTCGATCGCGCCGAACAGCGAGCGGCCGTCGAGCCCCTTCATCTCGATACGGATGGTGTCGCCGAACTTCATGAACTCGGTCACGGGCTCGCCGCCCTGGATGGTTTCGATGCAGCGCTTCTCGGCAATGCACGAATAGCCTTTGGGCCAATCCATGCGGCCGTTCTTTTCCACGCCCTTGTTGCTCACGGTGCCGCTGCCGACGATGCTGCCCGCGCGCACGTTGCGGGTCTTGGCGATGTGGGCAATCAGCTGGCCGAAGTGAAAAGTCATTTCCGGCCCCGCGTCGCACATGCCAACCTTGCGGCCGTTCCAGCTGCTTTGCAGCGTGAGGTGCACGCGGCCGTTCTGCCAGGCCTCGCCAATTTCGTCGAGCGTCACGGCCACGGGGCTGAACGCCGTGGCAGGCTTGCTCTGGAAGAAGCCGAAGCCCTTGGCCAACTCGGCAGGAATCAGGTTGCGCAGGCTCACGTCGTTGGCGAGCATCACCAGGCGAATGCCATCGAGCGCCTGGTCGAGCGTGGCGCCCATCTTCACGTCGCCGGTAACCACCGCAATCTCGGCCTCGAAGTCGATGCCCATCGCTTCGCTCGGCACCACGATGTCGTCGGTCGGGCCAAGAAAGTCGTCGCTGCCGCCCTGGTACATCAGCGGGTCCTGGTAGAAACTTTCAGGCACTTCCGCGTTGCGCGCCTTGCGCACCAGCTCGACGTGGTTCAGGTACGCCGAGCCGTCGGCCCACTGGTAGGCGCGCGGCAGCGGCGCCATGCACATCGAGGGATCGAACGGAAAAGAATGGCGGGCGCGGCCGTTGTTCAGCGCGTCGTACAGGTCTTGCAGCTGAGGGCTCATGAAACCCCAGTCGTCCAGCACCTGCTGCAGCCGGCTGGCAATGCCGGTGGCGTAGTGGGCGAGCGTAAGGTCGCGCGAGACGACGACGAGCTGGCCGTCGCGCGAGCCGTCCTTCAGGGTGGCGAGTTTCATGGTGGCAAATGCGTGATGAAGGACACGGCGCGAACACGAGAGCCGGCGCCGTGCCCACTAAACTGGGTGAACGGGCGGCAGTGTAC
Source organism: Variovorax sp. 3319 (assembly GCF_031456585.1). Classification (NCBI taxonomy): domain Bacteria; kingdom Pseudomonadati; phylum Pseudomonadota; class Betaproteobacteria; order Burkholderiales; family Comamonadaceae; genus Variovorax; species Variovorax sp. 3319. Next base: position 142,379 of record NZ_JAVDUZ010000002.1, on the reverse strand, counting down.
CGAGGTGCTCTTTGTGAACCTCGGCGCCGGCGCTCACTCCACACCTCATGCCGACGCTCGCCGCCCTCCCGCTCCCGCCAGTTGCGCCCCCCGCGCGCCCGTCGTGGCGGGCGCTGGCCGGGCTTACTCTGGCGGTGGGGCTGGCTCACGTTCTGCTGCTGGGGCTGGCACCCACGGCCATAGGCCCCGATCCGTCACCGCTCGCAAACAAGTTCATCACCCGGACGATCGTGATCGCGCCGCCGGCTCCGGAAAAACCCGCTGCTGCCGCCGCGCCCGCCCCGGCCGAAGCCAAACCGCCGCCGCCCGCAAAACCGCGGCGGCCGCGCGAGCCGTCCAAGCCCAAGCCAGCGGCGGCGGCGCCTGAGCCCATGCCAGCACCGGCGCCCCAGGTTTTCGAAGAGCCTCCGCCAGAAACGCGAGCCCTCACAACGCAAGATGCTCTCGATTTAGGAGCAACCGCTCCCGAGCCGTCGGCAAGCGCCCCGGCAGCCGCCGCGCTGGGCGGAGCGGGCAGCACAACCAGCGCCGGTGTCGGAGACGGCGGGGCCGCGGGCGCCGCCAGCGCCACCGCCGGCAATGTCGTCGGACCGGAGGCGCTGCGCATTCCCGGTTCGGTCAAGCTCGCCTTCGCGGTCACGGGCCAGCAGGGCGCATCGCCGATGCAAGGCGTTTTCGGCGACCTGGCCTGGCTGCAGGACGGCAGCAGCTACGACGCGCGGCTGGCGCTCAAATTCCTGTTCAAGACCATTCGCAGCCAGCACAGCACCGGCAAGATCGGCCCCACCGGCATCGAGCCGGACCGCTTTTCCGAAAGCCGCAAGGGCGAGGTGGCCTCGCATTTCCTGCGCGACCAGGGACAGGTGATGTTCAGCAACAACGCGCCCAGCGTGCCCCTGCTGCCCGGTGCGCAAGACCGGCTCAGCGTGGTGATGCAACTCGGCGGCATGCTGGCGGGCGACCCGGGGCGCTACCCGGCCGGCAGCCGTATTTCCATCCAGACGGTCGGGCCGCGCGATGCCGGCGTCTGGGTATTCAATATCGAGGGCGAAGAGCAGATGACCGTGCCCGCCGGCGATTTTGCGGTGCGCAAGCTCACTCGCAGCCCGCGGCGCGAATTCGACGACAAGATTGAAATCTGGCTTGCGCCGGCTCTCGGCTACCTGCCGGTACGGATGAAACAGACACAGGCCAACGGCGACTTTGCCGACATGCAGTTGCGCGAATCCCTTCCGGCCGGGCCGTCGAGTTAGCGTGACAGTGAGGGCAACAACCGTAGGAATTAATGCGTTTTCTCTACAAAAAGACAACCGAGCTTGAAACTGGCGCGTTGATTGCTATCTAACCCCCATGAACGCCATCGACATCCTCACAGGCCCCGCAATGAACATGCTCTATGACTCAGAGTCCTTCGTCGTCGTGCACGTGCAGCCGAACGAAAGCGACACGCCGGCCCAGCCCAATGTGCCGGTGCTGGAACGCCACGGCTTCGAAATCGTCGACAAACGCTCGGGCAAAGAGGTTTATCTCGACGGCTCATGGGCCGAACTGTTCCAGCAGCAAATTGCCGCCTGGCAGCTCAACACGCCTACCCAGGAAGAAGTCGAAGACACGCTCGAGGGCTATGCCGAACTGGCCCATACGCCGGTGCTGGTGCACTGAGCCCTTCGCTGAGCCTCGTCCCGCCAAATCAAAAAGCGCCTTTTGAGGCGCTTTTTTTACGCCCGCAAGCGCCATCGCGCCGGTCATTTTTTTCCGTAGATCCACCGGTACGCCGGCCCCACCAGCAGCAGCACGGCCACCAGCCGGCACACCTGAAACGCCGTAACCACCGGCACGCCGAGCTGCAGCACCTTGGCGGTAATCGACATCTCGGCAATGCCGCCGGGCGAGGTGCCCAGAATCATCGTGGCCGGATGAAGCCCGGTTGCCCACGCCAGCAACAATGCGGCGCCGGCGCAAATCACCAGCATGGCGACCGTGCCGAGGGCGACCGAGCCCAGCCACCGGGGCGCCGTATGCAAGAACTCGCGGCTGAAGCGCACGCCCAGGCTCACGGCAATAACGAGCTGGGCGGTGTTCGACATCCAGGTGGGCACAGCCGACAGGGCCTGGCCTGCAATGGTGAACCCCATCGCGACCACCAGCGGCCCCATGAACCACGGATTGGTGCGGCCCAGCGCACGCATTGCAAGACCGCCAAGGCCGGTGGCCAATGCAAGCAGCATGAGCCCGCCCGCATTCACTTCGCGCACCATGGGCGGGTTGATTTCAAGCCCATGCAAACCGCTCCACTGCATGGCAAAGGGAATGGTGATGGTGACCACCACCAGGCGCAGGCTGTGCGCCGCAGCCACAAGATCGGTGCGCGCGCCGGCCGATTCGGAGAGCAGCGTCATTTCCGACGCGCCTCCGATGGCACCCGCGAAGTAAGTCGTCGCTCTCATGGATTTTTCCGGCACATGCGGCATTCGCTTGGCGTGCAGCGTATGCAGCCAATACCCGAAGCCCCAGCCGAGCAGCAAGGCCCAGCCAATCGCGAGCGCAATAGCCCACCAGACGCCGGCCACCAGCGCGACCACCTGCGGGGTGAAGTAAAGGCCGAGCGCGGTGCCGATCGTCCACTGCCCGGCATTGCGCAGCGGCGTGTAGCTGGCGGTCGGAGCGCCGGCAATCGACGCCAGCGACACCGCAAGCAGCGGACCGATCATCCACGGCAGGGGCGTGTGCAGGGCAAGGCAGACTCCCGCCGCGGCGAGTGCAAGCAACAGCGTGGCCAGCACGCGAACCGGAAAGCGGAAAGACACCACAGGAAAGAAGCGAAATTGGACGGCACGGCGTGCAGGCGCCAACGCATAGTATGGCGCGATGCAATGCCACCCCCTGCCCGTGCGGGCACCCCGGTTTCTGTTTACCTTGCTCGCCGCCGCCGTGCTGGCAGGGTGCTCCATTTTTCCGCCGGGCCCTGACGCGCCGGTGGCACGGCGCGCGGCCGCGTTGTTGCCGGCGGACGCGCTCATTTTGGGCGAGCAGCACGATGCGGCCGAGCACCAGGCGATCGAACGCGAAACCGTCGAGGCCCTGGCGAACCAGGGCAAGCTGGCAGCGCTGCTGCTCGAAATGGCGGAAGAAGGCAGCAGCACCGCCCGCCTCGACCGCACGGCCACCGAAGCACAGGTGCAAGCCGCACTCGGCTGGAACGACAAGGCGTGGCCTTGGCGGAGCTACGGTCCGGCGGTGATGGCCGCCGTGAGCGCCGGGGTGCCGGTCATCGGAGCCAACATGCCGCGCGCACGAATGAAGAACGCCATGGCCGACGTTTCGCTCGACGTGCAACTCAACGGCGAAGCCTATACAGCCCAGCAGGACGCCGTGCGCGAAGGCCACTGCAAGCTGCTGCCCGAGCCCCAGATCGTGCCGATGACGCGCATCCAGGTCGGCCGCGACCGCGCCATGGCGCAAGCCATCGTCAAGGCCCGGCAGCCGGGCAAGACGGTGCTGCTGATCAGCGGCGCTGGCCACGCCACCAAGGTGCTCGGCGTGCCGCAGCACCTGCCGACCGATGTTTCGGTCAAGACGGTGCGGCTGCAGGCCGGCAGCTCACCCGAGGCCGACGAAGAAAACAAGGGCGCCTATGACGCCGTGTGGCGCACGCCCGCCCTTCCGTCCAAAGACTACTGCGCAGGAATGCGGGCGCCCGCCTGACCTGGGCGCCTGACTGTTCAGGCGAATTTCCTGATCGAATCTGCCAGCGTGTTCACCAGCGTGTCGATGTGCTGCTTTTCGACGATGTACGGCGGCGCAATCACCAGCACGTCGCCCGCGGGCCGCACCAGTGCGCCCTTGTGGAAGCAGTCCAGGAAGATGTCGTAGGCCCGCTTGCCCGGCGTGCCCGCAATGGGCGCAAGCTCCACCGCCGCGGCAAGGCCAAGGCTGCGAATGCCGACCACGCTCGGCAGGCCCTTGAACGCGCTGTGGAACGCATCGCCCAGCACCTTGCCCATTTCGCCCGCGCGCGCAAACAGGTTTTCCTGCTTGAACAGGTCGAGCGTGGCAATGGCCGCCGCGCAGGCCACCGGGTGGCCCGAGTAGGTGTAGCCGTGGAAGAACTCCACCACATGCTCGGGCGCGTCGGTCTTCATCATCGCGTCGTAGAGCTTGTCACGGCAGATCACCCCGCCCAGCGGAATGACGCCGTTGGTCACGCACTTGGCAAAGTTGAGCATGTCGGGCACCACGCCGAAATAGTCCGACGCAAAGTTGGTGCCCATGCGCCCGAAGCCGGTAATGACCTCGTCGAAGATCAGCAGGATGCCGTGCTTGTCGCAGATCTCGCGCAAGCGCTTCAGGTAGCCCTTGGGCGGCAGGTACCAGCCGGCCGAACCGGCCACCGGCTCCACGATGATGGCTGCGATGTTGCTCGGGTCGTGCAGCGGCAGGATGCGGTTTTCAAGCTCGACCAGCGGGTCTTCGGACCACACCGGCTCTTCATTGTGTATGTAGGCGTGGTTCACCGGATCGTGAATGAACCGCATGTGGTCCACGCGCGGCAAGAACGCCGAGCCGAACACCTTGCGGTTGCCCGGAATGCCGCCCACCGACATGCCGCCGAAGCCCACGCCGTGGTAGCCCTTCTCGCGGCCGATGAACACGTTGCGGTGGCCTTCGCCGCGGGCGCGGTGATAGGCCAGCGCCACCTTCATCGAAGTATCGGCCGCCTCGGAGCCCGAATTGCAGAACAGCACCTTGTTGAGGTCGCCGGGCGCCAGCGAGGCGATCATTTCCGCCGCCTTGAAAGCCTTGTCGTTGCTGACCTGGAAGGCAGTGGCGTAGTCGAGCGTATCGAGCTGCTTCTTGATCGCCTCGTTGATCGGCTTGCGGTTGTGGCCCGCGCCCACGCACCACAGCGACGAGATGCCGTCGATCACCTTCTTGCCGTCGTGCGTGGTGAACGTCATACCGTCTGCCGCCACGAAGACGCGCGGGTCTTTCTGGAAGTGGCGGTTGGGCGTAAAGGGCAACCACTGGTTGCCCATGTTGAAGTCCTGGTAGGCCATGCGTGCGTCCTTCTTGGTCTCGGTGGATGCTGGCCGCCCTTGCGGCGGCCGCCCTTGGCATTCTTGCACTTTTGCCACGGGCCCGCCTCATGGCCCGCGCCGATCCGGCGCTCAGCCGGCGCTCACCACGTGTAGCCCGCCTGCAGCCTGCCGCCAAGCTGCGCGCCGTTGCCCGCCGCCGCGCTCAGGCCCGCGCCCACGCTCCACCGTTCGTCGAGCTGATAGGCAAAGGCCACCCCCAGTGCCGACTGCCCGGCGTAGTGCCCCACTGCCGCGCCCAGCCATTTGCGTCCAGGGGCAAGCATGGGGATCGACGGCATTGCCATGGCCTGCGCCACCGCGCGCGGCAAACTCTCGCGCCTGGCCGTACGACACGGCCACTGCGCGCTCCATTTGCGCAAGGTTGACCGCGTCGCTGGCGGCCACACCGGGTGCCACGTTCGTGATCTGCCGCTGGTAGCCCGTGGCCGCGTTGCCCACGCTCACGCTGTCGGGCCGGTCGGCCACCGAGCCCTGGCCCAGCGCTACCGCATTGCTCGCGCTGGCCGTGCTGCCGTCGCCCAGCGCCATGGCCCCCGCGGCAAGCGCCTTGGCGTTGCGGCCCACGGCAAGGGCGCCATTGCCGGTGGCCTGCGAGCCATTGCCGATTGCAGCAGCGCCCGCGCCCTCCGCGCGTGCGGCCGCCTGGCCCTGCACCGAGCATTGCAGGGCGCCGCCATTGACGGTGCAGACACCCAGCTGCCCATTGACCATGGCTTGTATCTGCACAGCCTGCTGCTCGATCTGCTGTGTGTTCTGCGTGATCTGCTGGGTGTGCTGCGTGATCTGCTGCGTGTGCTCTGCGATCTGTTCGGTGTGCTGAGTGATCTGCTGGGTGTTCTGGGTCACCTGCGTGGTGATCTGCTGCACCTGCGTGCCCTGCTGGCTCGCCAGGTTCAACGCCTGCTCGGCCGTGCTCCTTACCGCATAGAGCTGGCTTCCGTTGACGGCATCGGTCGATGTGGCAGTAACCGCACCGGCGGTAACTCCGCTGATCCGACCCGCGTTGGCGATCCCGCCGCCCAGGTTGTCGATGCCGCTGGAGGTCAGCCGCCCGCCCACCGAAGCATTGCCGTTCACGGAAAGGCTGCCTGCGTCGACGTGACCCGCCGCGCTGATGCCGTCGATGTTGATCAGGCTGCGCCGATCCGTCGTGCTGCCGAACGAAACGACGTTCTCGCGCCCGCCGTCCGTGCTGCCAGCGCCGATGGCTACCGACTCCGCACCGCTCGAGCTGCTGCCCGTGCCAATTGCCGTGCTGTTGAAACCCGATGCGAAGCTTGCCGTTCCGAGGGCCAGGGCACCCATGTCGGTCGCCCTTGCGCCGGGGCCAAACGCCAGCGCGAAATCGCTCGTGGCGCGGGCTTCGCGGCCGAGCGCCATTGCGCTGCGTCCCGAGGCGGTGGCCATGTCGCCCAGCGCCGTGCTGCCGTCGCCGCTGGCCTCGCTTTCGCGTCCGAATGCGGCAGAGCCCGAACCGGATGCCAGCGCGCGATAGCCCACTGCCGATGCCGCCTCGCCCGTGGCGTTGGCCACGTTGCCCACCGCCGTGGCCGAGCCGCTCGAGGCCACGGTGTTGGAGCCGATGGCCGTGGCGGAGTTGGCAGTCGCACTGCTATTCGAGCCCATCGAGGTCGAGCCGTTGCCGGTCGCGTTGCTGTTCGCGCCGACTGCCGCGGCCGAAATGCCCGCCGCAGTGCTGCCGCGCCCGAGCGCCGTCGCCTGGCCGCCGCTTGCGCTGCTGTCGCGCCCCAGAGCCGTGTTAGCGCTGCTCAGGTCGATGCCGGCCTGCGCGCCCGATCCGCCCGCCATGTTGCCTTGGCAGTCCTGCTGCACCGCGTCGCGCTGCGCGCTGAAGCCCGAGTACGCGCCCTGGTCGGTGCTGCTGTAGAGCGTGCCGCCGGGGCAGGTGTTCGGGTTGAGTACCTGCGCACCTGCCGGTGCGGTTGCCGCCGCGCAAAAGGCCAACGCAATGCCGGCCCCCAGCCGGCGCCTGCTTCGAAAGCGCATGGTTTCTTCTCCTCGGTCTTGTGTGTGTGAATGCCGCCCGTCCGAAGCCGGAATCGTCCTTCGCGCCCGCCTGCGCCGCCTACCATGGGTTGTGGTAGCCTCCGCCGCTTCGCGTTTCGGCAGGCTGTTCGATGGCGCCCAAGTCCCCGTTTTCACTTACTGATCCGGACTCCGCGGCACTGGGCCTGCTGCGTCTTGCGCGCACTACCGCCTGCGAGCGCTTTCCGCAGAAACTGCTCGAACGGCTCGTTGCACTGATGGGCGCCGACCACGGCGCCATCAACATCTGGCATCCACGCAGCTTGGTGGCCTCGGTCGGTGTCGGCTACGACCTGTCCGGAATGAGCGCCGACTGGTACGCCATCGGCGGCGCCGAACTCGACTTCACCACCCCCGCAATGCACGCACAGCCCCTGCGGGCGGTGTGCGTCAACGACGACGATCCCCGCTGGAAGCAGAGCCACCCGTCCTGGCGCAGCTTCCAGGCGCGCTACGGCATTCACCATCAGCTGGGCGTGTCCATTCCGTTCGAAGGCAGCGAGACCTTCGCGCATTGCTACCTGAACCGCGGGGCCGCGTCGCCGCGCTACGGTACGGCCGAGGTCGACGCGCTCACCGCGCTTGCGCCCGGCATCGGCGAGGCCCTGCTCATCAACCGCCTCTACGCCGGTGCGCACCAGGGCCTCGAGGACACCGGCAACGGAGACCAGCCGCTGGCCGTAACGGACAACGAAGGCTGGATACTCTTCCCCAATGGCGATTTCTGCCGCGCCTGGCCGCGGCTCGCGGCGATTGCAAAGGTGTCGGAACCCCGCCTGCCCAAGTCATGGCTGGAGGGCGAGCGCGGCGCAATCCGCAAGCTGCATGCGGCCGGATGGCAATGCGAAGTCACACCGGCACATGGCGGGCTGCGCGTCGCGCTACGCCGCAACGCGCCAGGCACAGGCACCATGCTCACGCCGCGCCAGTCCGAAATAAGCCGCCTCTATTGCGCCGGCTACTCAGGCAAGGACATTGCCACGCGCCTGTCCGTGTCACCCGCCACCGTGCGCGTGCACCTGCGCGAAACCTATTCGAAGCTCGGCGTCACGAGCCGCAGCGCACTGCGCAGCGCCCTGGGGCTTTGAACGCGGCCGGCGCCGGGCCTTGGCGCGCACTGCGACAATCGGGGTCTCATGAGTGCATACATCCTGACCCTTTCCTGCCCTGACCGCGTGGGCATCGTGCATGCCGTTTCGGGCTTTCTGCTCGAGCGCGGCGGCAACATCGAGGAAGCCGCCCAGTACAACGACCACGACACGGGCCTGTTCTTCATGCGCGTGCGCTTTGCCTGCAGCGACCACACCGAGGCGGCGCTGCGCGAACAGCTCGCCACCTTCGGCGCCGGCTTCGGCATGAACCTGCAACTGCATGCCGCGGCCCAGCCCATGAAGACGGTGATCCTGGTCAGCAAGGAAGGCCACTGCCTGAACGACCTGCTGTTTCGCTGGAAGAGCGGCCTGCTCGCCATCGACGTGCGCGCCATCATCTCGAACCACCGCGACTTCTACCAGCTGGCCGCCAGCTACAACGTGCCGTTCCATCACATTCCGGTGACGGCCGCCACCAAGGCGCAGGGCGAGGCAAGGCAGCTCGAGATCATCGAGGCCGAGGGCGCCGAACTCGTGGTGCTCGCGCGCTACATGCAAATCTTGAGCAACGACCTGTGCACCAGCCTGGCCGGACGCGCAATCAACATCCACCATTCGTTTCTGCCGAGCTTCAAGGGCGCCAAGCCCTACTACCAGGCGCACGACCGCGGCGTAAAGCTGATCGGAGCCACCGCCCACTACGTCACGGCCGACCTGGACGAAGGCCCGATCATCGAGCAGGACGTGGCACGCGCCGACCACACCGACACGGTCGAAGACCTCACGGCCCGCGGCCGCGACACCGAAAGCCAGGTGCTGGCCCGCGCCGTGAAGTGGCACAGCGAACACCGCGTTCTGCTGAACGGGCACCGCACGGTCGTTTTCCGCTGACCAATGCCCGCGGGGGCGGCCCGCCATCAACCACACTCGTGTAAGCGGGTGTAGCATCCAGCGCCAAAACGAGGAGAAGGCGCAATGCGACGTTGGATCGGTGGTTTTCTGCTGGCCGTATTGGCGGCCGGCCTGTTCGGGTGTTCCGCCTCGGGACCCCGGCATTCGGAAATGGAGCAAAGCCTCCCCTCACTGGGCGAGAACGAGGGGCGAATCTATTTCTATCGAAACTCGATCCTCGGCGCGGCAATCCAGCCCGAGGTATTGCTCAACGGGCAGATCGTCGGCAAATCACAGCCCAGCAGCTTCTTCTTCGTCGACCGGCCGGCCGGCTCGTACCGCGCCACTGCCCGCACCGAAGCCGAGGGCAGCATCGACATCGTGCTGCGGCCACGCCAGACCGCCTATGTCGAGATGAGCATCAGCATGGGCTTGCTGGTCGGCCGCCCTGCGTTCGAGCGCGTGGCGGAGCCGGAAGGCCGCAAGGCACTGCCGTCGCTGGCCTACGGCGGAAAGCTGCCGCTCGCGGCCAAGGCAACCCGAGGGGGTTCACCGGCGAATGCGTCGCCGGCAACTTCAGCGCCCACCGTAGTCGCTACCGCAACGCCGGTTGCAAGACCGTCTTCGCTCGTGCCGGTTGCAGTCGCTCCCGGCGCGCAAGGCCCGGCTGCGGCGGCTGCGCAGCCGCGGGCACTCGCGTCCACGTCCGCGGTGCCCGCCGCGTCCGACGCCACGCCTTTTGCCAAGACCTCGATCAACGATCTGCGGCTGCTCCTGCAGGCCAACCGATGAAACACCTGTTCCTGCCCTTCACCCTGGCCCTCGCAACCGCCCTGAGCGCCAGTGCGGCATCCGCACAAGATGCGCGAAGCAACGCAGCGCTGGCACCCGACGCGCTGTTTGCCCGGGTGTCGCCGAACGTTTGGGTGGTGCAAGCCATCGATGCACAAGGCAAGGTGCTCGCCTCCGGGAGCGCGGTCGCCACTGGCGCAGGCACTGCCGTCACGAGTTGCCAGCTACTCGCCAAGGCCAGCACGGTGGCACTCAAAAGAGACAACGTGAGCTATGGCGCGACGCTGGTGTTTCCGGACGTCGCACGCGACCTGTGCCAGCTGCGGATCGCCAACTTCGTGGCACCGCCGCTCGGCATCGCGCCCTCGAACGCCCTTCAGGTCGGCATGCCGCTCTACATCGTCGGATCGCCGCGGGGCAAGGAACTGACGCTTGGCATCGGCATGCTCGCCGGCGTGCGGCGCAACGACGCCGGCCAACTCGAAGCCCTGCAGCTGGCTGCGCCGGCCGAGGCCGGCCTCGGCGGAGCGGGAATCTTCGATGCGCAAGGCCGCCTGGTAGGCGTGGCGGGCGTGTCGCCTGCCGGTTCGGCTTCCGCAAATCTCGCCATGCCGGCAACGTGGATTGCAGAACTGCCCATGCGCGGGCAGTTGGCTATCGAGCGCCTCGGAACGCAGCCTGCAACGATTTCCGCAGCGGGTGCAACGGGCGGGAGTTCAAATCAGGTTCGCCCGAGCGTCGTCGAATACCAGTTGCACGACCGACTCACCAACATCTACCGAAAGGTAATCTACCGGGCCGATCCCCCCACGGACGACCGCATCAGCTTCAACAACGGCGGATGGGTCGAGAAGCCGGGCGGCGAAGTGGTTGGCTTGACCACTGCCATTGCCGGCGAATTCGACACGGCCATGCCACCCGGCGGCTGGGCAAGGGAGCACCTTACGGAAGAAGCCGCATGGAGAACGCGCTACGACTCCACGCGGAGCGGAATGCGCATCAACATGGATCTTTCGGCGGCGGTGATGGAAGACACCACCCTGACGGTGGGCGGGCAAGAATACAAGGTGGTGCGGATCGAGTACCGCGGCTACACGCAGCGCTTTGCGAATGCAGGGGCGGTGGTAGGCAACCAGTACGGCCGCTACCAGGCCGACGTGTGGTTTTCTCGGGAGCTCGGACGCGTCATCCGCTTCGAGGCGAAGACGCGAGGCGGCACGAGCGGCGGGGCGTTCCAGGTCAACGAAGCCCTCGAACTGGTAAGCCTGCGCTAGGAGCGCCGGCCCACGCGGCCCGCCGCCGCGCCTACCTCAATCAGCTGCGATTGGGATTGTTCGGACGACGGTCATGGCGGTTCGGCACGCCGTCGCCGTCGCGGTCCCACTGGCCGCGGCGGTATTCCCAACGGCCATCGCGTTCACGCCATTCCGGCGGACGGTAGGCATAGCCCGGCCGCGCGCGCACATACGTGCCGCGGACCCACACGTGGCGTCCACCTCGCCATTCGTAGTGCCCCGGAGCCCACACGTAGCCGCGGCGTGGCGGCGGCACGCGCTCCGAGCGCGGCGGCGGAGGCGGCACCTCGACGTATACCCCCCCAGGCTGCGCCTGGGCTGCTGTCGGCACCATCAGCGCGCCTCCTGCGGAGAGCAGCGAAGCGGCACCGATAGAAAGCGTGATTGCTAGTTTTTTCATGGGTTGGCCCTCATGAGTTGTTGGAGCCTTCATGCTGCCGCGGCCATGTGAACCGCCTGTAAGCCCTACACCGGAGTTTGTGTAAACGTGTATCGCAAGAAGTAGTGCTTTTGTTAGCGCTTACTCTTGTAATTCGCGAAGATCCACGGCGGCGGCCATGGCGGCATGGCCCGCCTTGTTGGGGTGCAGGTGGTCGCCGTTGTCGTACAGCGGGTTCAGCGCCATAGGGTCGGCCGGGTTGCGCAGCACGGCATCGAAATCGATCACCGCGTCGACGTCCTGGCGGCTGCGGATCCAGCGGTTGACCTCGCCACGCATCGCCTCGGACGCCTCGCTCCAATAAGGCGTGTTCCTGAAAGGCGGCACGGTGCCGATCAGCACCTTCACGCCTTTTGCGCGGGCCTGCTTGATCAGCTGCTGAAGGCCTTCGGTGATGCGCTCCGCGGTCGGTACCTCGTGCTCGGGCGTGGGCAGCCGCGCCATGCCGACCAGCACGCTGCGGCCGATGTCGTTGGTGCCCAGCAGCACGACGACATGCGTCACGCCGGTCTGCCCGAGGGCATCGCGTGCAAAGCGCGAAAGGCCGCTGGGGCCGATGCCGTCGGTCAACAGGCGGTTGCCGCCAATGCCCGTGTTGATGACCGACAAGGGTTGCGTAGCCGCGGGGCTGTTGCGCAGCCGGGTGGCAAGAATATCGGGATAGGCGCCTTCGCCCGCCTCGCCGCCCCCGGCAGTGATCGAATCTCCGAACGCGACCACCACGCGAATCGGTTGCGTGGTCAACACGTCGAGGCCGGTGACGATGTGGTTGAGCGGCAGCGGCGTGGCGCCCTGCAGCTTGGGCGTGCCGACGGCATTGCCGCCGATGACCCAGCTCGTGTCGGACACCTGCGTGTGAACGGTGGCGTAGGGCACCGGCCGATCGAAGAAGGCACTCACCGCCACCGCCTGGCCGGCTTCGACTTTCAGTTCGGCACCGTCGCTCCACACATCCGCACCCGGTGCCACGACCACGTTGTCCCGGCCGCCAAAGCGCAGCATGCGCAGCGTTGCCGGAGAAATTGCGCCCGCGCCGGTGCTGTGCCCCACGCTTGCGGCAGCAATGCGCAGCGGAGTCTTGCCGAACCTGTTTGAAAAACGGATGCGAATGCGCTCTCCGCTCAGCGCAGTCTCGAACTGCTGGCGCAGCGTCTGCCCGCGGAACAGGTCGCCGCCGGGCCTGGGGGCCGCAGACTTTGCGAGCGGATTGGCGCTCAGCTCACGAAAATCCACTGGCGCCACGGCCCAGCTGGCCACCCAATGCGCCTCTACCGATTGCTTGGGACGATCACCCGGCTGAACAGCCTGGACGGCCACGGCGCCGGCCAGCAGCAAGACGGCGACAACGGCCACTCCGTGCCGCAACACACTTTGGCAAAGAACGGAAAGCCAACGGGAACCCAGATTCATGCGCGCAAAGCGGCTCAGTTTACGGAGCCTCCTTGCCCTCTCGTGTGACGAGGTCTAGTGCATCGTTACCAAGTGTCTACATACGGCGAAGCAGCTTCGACCGACCGGCCGGCCGATGCAAGTCCGCGCACCAGCCAGGTGCGCGTTTCGGCGGGATCGATCACCGCGTCGATCTCCAGCGTCTGCGCCATGTGAATCGCTTCGCCGTTGGCGTACTGCTGCGCAACGAGCTTCTTGAACAGCGCATCGCGCGCGGCACCTTCGGGCTCTGCGGCAAGCTCCTTGCGATAGCCCAGCCGCACCGCGCCTTCGAGCCCCATGGCGCCGAACTCGCCCGTGGGCCAGGCCACGGTGAACACCGGTGCGTCGAAGCCGCCGGCCGTCATGGCTTGCGCACCCAGGCCATAGCCCTTGCGCAGCACGACGGCAAAGAAAGGCACGCGCAAGTGCGAGGCGACCATGAACATTCGGCACACGTGGCGCACCTGCGCCTGCGCTTCGATCTCCGGCCCGACCATGAAGCCGGGCGTGTCGCACAGCGAAACGATCGGCAGCCCATGCGCGTTGCACAGCTGCATGAAGCGCGCAGACTTGTCGGCCGCCTCCACATCGATTGCCCCGCCAAGGTGGTGCGGGTTGTTGGCCATCAGCCCCACCGGCTTGCCCTCGATGCGCGCCAGCGCAGTGACAATGCCCGCGCCAAAGCCGGCGCGCAGTTCGAGCAGCGAGCCGGTGTCGGCCACGCCGCGCATCGCCGCGCGCACGTCGTACACGCGCAGCCGGTTCTCGGGCACCACGTGGCGCAGCGCGCGCGGGTCCGCGCAATGCCACTCCGCCACCGGCCCCTGGAAGTACGAAAGATATTGCCTGGCCGCAGCCACCGCGGCGGCTTCGTCTTCGACCAGGATGTCGATCACCCCGTTGCGCGACTGCACGCTGCTGGGCCCGATCTGCTCCGGCGCAAAGGTACCGAGCCCGCCACCCTCGATCATCGCGGGGCCACTCATGCCGATGTTGCTTGCCTTGGTCGCAATGATTACGTCTGCGCAACCCAGCAGCGCCGCGTTGCCTGCAAAGCAGCGCCCATGCACGATGCCCACCACCGGCACCTTGCCCGAAAGCGCCGCGAACTGGCTGAAGGTGTGGTTGTTGAGGCCCGCAACAATGGGCATGTCGGTATCGCCCGGCCGTCCGCCGCCGCCTTCGGCGAACAGCACCACCGGCAGCTTCAGCTGGTGCGCCACCGCCAGCAGCCGGTCGGTCTTGTGGTGGTTGCGCATGCCTTGCGTGCCGGCCAGCACCGTGTAGTCGTAGGCCAGCACGGCGCAGCGCGAAGCCTCCGGCCCGAACAGCTTCGCGTTGATGCTGCCAAGGCCCGTCACCATGCCGTCTGCCGGCGTGTTGGCAATCAGGTCTTCGAGCGTGCGGCGTCTCGTTTGCGCGGCAATGGCCAGCGCGCCGTATTCGATGAAATTGCCGGGGTCCGATGCGGTGTCGCACAGGTCGGCAATGTTCTCGCGCGCGGTGCGCCCACCCTGCGCATGCCGCTTTGCCACCGCCGGCTCGCGGTTGACGTCGAGCGTGTAGGCATGGCGGTCGAGCACCTTCTGCAGGTCGGGACGGATGGCATCGAGATCGTGCCCGGCATGCGCCTCGGCTTCGACTGCCTGCGCATCGACGGGCTCCAGGCGCACAAGCGACTGCCCCTCCACCAGATAGTCGCCAGGCTCGGCCAGCAGCGCGACCACTCTGCCGGCGACGGGCGCATGCAGCAGGTGCTCCATCTTCATGGCTTCGAGCACGCCGAGCTGCGCACCGGCAGGCAGTACATCGCCCAGGGCCACCTCGAACTGCACCAGCTTCGCGGGCATGGGCGCCTTGACCGTGAGGCCGTCTTCGTCACTCGAAGAACCTGCCGGTGCGGCATTTGCGGCATCCGAAGCCGGTGCAGTGTTTCTCGGGCTCTTCTTCTCGAACGCGACTGCCGATGCGAGCAGGTCGCCAAGATGCGCTTCGACGAAGCGCGTGTGCACCGCCTGGCTCGCAAACTCGGGCCGTGCCGCAATGGCACGCAGCAATGCAAGGTTGGTGGCAATACCGTCGATGTGGCATTCATCCAGCGCGCGCAGCGAGCGGCGCAGCGCATCGGCGAAATGCGGCGACGGCGAGTGCACGATCAGCTTGGCAAGCAGCGTGTCGTAGTGCGGCGAAGGTGCAAGCCCTGCGTAGCCATGCGTGTCGATGCGCACGCCCGGCCCGGCCGGCAGGTCGAAGCGCGCGAGCGTGCCGCCCGAGGGCCGCGCGTTGCCGTGCGCATCGAGCGTTTCTGCATTGATGCGCCATTGCACCGCAAAGCCGCGCTGCGGCGCGGTACGGTCCGCGTCCACGCCCAGCGCATTCAGGGGCTGGCCCGCGGCCACCGCAACCTGCAGCTGGACAAGGTCGAGCCCGGTCACGGCTTCGGTCACCGTGTGTTCCACCTGCAGGCGCGGATTGGCCTCGATGAAAACGAAGGGCAGCGTGGCCGATTCGGTATCGACGAGAAATTCGAAAGTGCCCAGGCTGCGATAGCCGACAGCCTTGGCCATGCGCAGCGCGGCATGCGTGATCTGCGCGCGCAGCGAATCGGGCAACGAAGGGCTGGGCGCAATTTCGACCAGCTTCTGAAAGCGCCGCTGCAATGTGCATTCGCGTTCGCCGAGGCTTGCCACCGCGTTGCCGTCGCCCAGCACCTGCACTTCGATGTGCCGCGCATTGCGCATCAGGCGCTCCACATACACGCCCTCCACGCCGAATGCGGCCCTGGCCTCGGACGTACAGCGCGCGTGTGCTTCAGCCAGATCGTCGGCGTGGAGCACGGCGCGCATGCCGCGCCCGCCTCCACCGCCAATGGCCTTGATCATCACGCCCGCGCCTTGCGCATGCTGCTCGTCGAAAAACGCTTGCGCCTGCGCGAGCGTTACCGCGCCGGTACTGCCGGGCATGACGGGCACTTCGCACTGCGCCGCCAGCGTGCGTGCGCGGGCCTTGTCGCCGAACAGCGCAAGCTGCTCGGGCGTCGGCCCAACAAACGCCAGGCCGGCCTCGGCGCAGGCCTGCGCAAAGTCCGCACGCTCGCTGAGAAACCCGTAGCCGGGGTGCACCGCGTCGCAGCCCTGCGCGCGCGCAATGGCAATCAGCGCACCGATGTCGAGGTACGCCGCGGGACCTGTTGCGTCGAGCGCAACCGCCGCATCGGCCAGCTGCACATGCAGTGCCGATGCATCGTCGCGCGCATGCACCGCCACGCTGGCAATGCCCAGGTCGCGCAGCGCGCGCACCAGGCGCACGGCAATCTCGCCGCGGTTGGCAATCAGAATCTTGGAAAACAAGGGAGAACCTTTCAGGCTTTGTCTTTCAGCAGGCGCCGCAGCACCTTGCCGGCGCCAGTGGTCGGCAGGGCATCGATAAAGCTCACCGCGCGCGGCGCCTTGTAGCTCGCCATGTTGTCGCGCGACCAGGCAATGAGCGCATCGGCTTCGAGCGCCGCTCCGGCCTTGCGCACGATGAAGGCCTTGACCACCTCGCCTTTTTCCGCATCGGGCTGCGCAATGACGGCGGCCTGCGCCACCGCCGGGTGCTTGATGAGAATGGTCTCGACCTCTTCGGGAAACACGCTGTAGCCCGAGACCTTGATCATTTCCTTGAAGCGGCCGATGAAGGTGAGGTACCCCTCCGCATCGAGCTTGCCCATGTCGCCCGTGTGCACCCATTTGCCGCGCAGCGTGGCCGCAGTGGCCTCGGGCTTGTTCCAGTAGCCCTTGAAGCAACCGAGGCTCGTCAGCACGATTTCGCCGACCTCGCCCGTTGGCACGTCGGCCTGTGTCTCGGGATCGACGATGCGAATGGTCACGCCCGGCACCGCAATGCCCTGCGTGCCCCAGCGGGGCGCATGGTGCGGCGTGTAGGTGTCGCAGGTGTGGGTTTCGCTAAGGCCGTAGGCGGCTTCGAACGAAACGCAATTGGGCGCATGCGAGCGCCATTGCGCGGCCAGCGGCTCGGTGAAGGTAATGCCGAAGCTGGTGACCGGATTGCGCTTGAGGCTCGCAAGATCGAAGCTTGCGATGTCCGGCACCTGCATGCATGCCACGTTCATTGGCGCAATGCTGTACCACCAGCTCACCTTGTGCAGCGCAATGGCTTGCAGTGCGGCGCGCGGATCGAAGCGATGCAGCAGCACCGATGCAGCCCCGCTGAGCACCGGCACGTTCACACCCATCAGCATGCCGGCGATGTGATAGAGCGGCGCAATGGAAAGCAGCACATCGTCGCCAGTCACGCCGTTGCAGTCGGCCGCGGCTCGCGTCTTGAAGAGGGCGTTGCCGTAGGTGAGCATCGCGCCCTTCGGCAAGCCGGTGGTGCCCGAGGTGTAGGTCATGAGCGCCACGTCGTCCAGGCCGATGGTCACGGGCTGCGGCACTGCGCCGCTTTGCATTACGGAGAGAAAGTCTTCGCACCCCTCGGGCACGCTGCGAACCGAACTGCGTTCTGCCAGCAGCTCGGCGGGCAGATCGAGCGCGGGGTTGGCGGGCAGCAGGTCGGCATAGTGCACCAGGAACACATGCTCGAGTGCGCTTTCGGGCTGCACCTTGCGCACCACCGGCAGCAGCGGCGCGGCCACGACGATCGCGCGCGCCTTGAGGTCGTTGACCTGGTAGGCCAGCTCGTGCTCCTTGTTGAGCGGTCCGCTGGGGCAGACGATGGCGCCGACCTTCTGTATGCCGAAGTGCGCCACCAGGTACTGCGGACAGTTGTTGAGGAAGAGCACCACAGGCTCGCCCTTCTTCACGCCTATGGCTTGCAGTCGCGCCGCAAAGGCATCGCTCGCAAGATCGAGTTGCGCCCATGTCATGGCATGGCCGTACCAGATGCATGCTGCGCTGTCGCCGCGCTCGCGCACATGGGCGCGCAGGTACTCGTGCAGGGGTTGCTGCGGACGGGGTGGAAGCTCGCTCAACCCGCGAGCCGTTGCGGTTGTCTCCATGGCGTCACTTTCTCAGGGTTATCGATAGCCGCCTGCGCGGGGCCGGCGCTTGCCAATGAGTGCATGGTGCACCAACAATCCTACCCATGGGTATAACTTCGGCGACACGGCACAAACCCTCTGGCAATGCCGATGCTTCGGCATCCACCACGGCACAGCCGCACCTGCCCCAGGGCACAGGGCGCCAGCGCGCCGCCACGCAGGGCACCGATCTTCAGCGCGAGCGCATCCTGCAGGCGGCGGCGCAGCTCTTTGCGGCGCAGGGCTATGCCAACACCACCATGGCGCAGATCGTTCGCGCACTGGGCGTGACCAAGCCGTTCGTGTACTACTACTTTCGCGACAAGCAGGAGATCTTCGAGACGCTCTCCTGGCGCCCCGCGGTCGATTGTTTTACCGCGCTCGACTTTGCCGCGGGCGATCCGCGCCGCGCGAGCGAAAAGGTGATCGAAGGCATCGAGCGGCTGATTCGCGCCACCATTTCGCACCACCCCTGCGCGTTTTTTCCGTACCGCGAACCGCAGGTGTACCGGCCCGAATACATTGCCGCGCAAAAAAAGCTTGCGCACCACTTCTACGACCTGCTGTGCCCGCTGCTCGAAGAAGCGCGCCGCGACGGCGACCTGGACTTCACCGAAACCAAGCTCACGGCGCTGGCCGCCTGCAGCCTGCCGGGTTTCCTCTACAGCTGGTACCGGCCCGATGGCCGCCTTTCGGCCGACGAAGTGGTCGCCGAAC
The DNA here is from genome assembly GCF_031456585.1 of Variovorax sp. 3319. NCBI lineage: Bacteria > Pseudomonadati > Pseudomonadota > Betaproteobacteria > Burkholderiales > Comamonadaceae > Variovorax > Variovorax sp. 3319. Next base: position 123,555 of record NZ_JAVDUZ010000002.1, on the reverse strand, counting down.
TCACGAAGCTGGCAGGCCGCGTGATCGGGCTTCGCACCAAAGAACCGCATTGAAGCGAAAGGCGCGCACGGCGCCCTCCGCGCAAGTTTTTTCAAACGATATCGGAGACACACTGACATGAAATCCAGGCACGCCCCCATCGCCCTCGCGGTGCTGCTGGCCCTTGCAGGCACGGCGCAGGCCCAGCAGCAAACGTACAAGATTGCGTACATCGACCCGCTCTCGGGCCCGTTCGCGAACGTGGGCGAGTTGATGCTGACGCACACGCAATACGCCATCGAAGAGATCAACGCCAAGGGCGGTGTGCTCGGCGGAACCAAGCTGCAGTTGCTTCAGTTCGACAGCAAGCTCTCGGCACAAGAAAGCCAGAGCGCATTGCAGGCAGCCATCGACCAGGGCGCGAAGGCGATCGTCACAGGCGGGTCGGGCTCTTCGGTTGTGGCGGCGCTCGTCCAGTCGGTGACGCGGTGGAACCAGCGCAATCCGGGCAAGGAACTGATCGTGCTGAACCATTCGTCGATCGACCCGGAGATGACTGGCAAGACCTGCAGCTTCTGGCACTTTCAGACCGAGGCGAACACGGCGATGAAGATGAAGGCGCTGGCCAACTACATCAAGAAGACGCCCGACGTGAAAAAGGTGTACCTGCTGAACCAGGAGTACGCGCACGGCAAGCAATGGGCGAGCTACGGACGGCAGCTGGTAGGGCTTGCACGACCCGATGTGCAGTTTGTCGGCGAAACGCTGCATCCGATCGGCCGGGTGAAAGACTTCTCGCCGTATATCGCGAACATCAAGCAGAGCGGTGCCGATTCGGTGATTACCGGCAATTGGGGGCAAGACATGACGCTGCTGCTCAAGGCCGCGGGAGACGCGGGCTACGACCTGCGCTACTTCAACCACAGCGCGGGCTCGGTGCCGGGAACGGTGTTGGCGGTGTCGCAAGCCAAGCTGGGGCAGCTGACGTGGGTGGCCGAGTGGCATCCGGGCCAAGCCGATACGCCACGCGCCGATGCACTCGCAAAGGCCTACAAGGCGAAAACGGGCAAGGACTTTCTCGCGCCGCGCATCGACTTCACGCCGCGTCTTTTGGCAGCGGCTATCAACAAGGCCGGCAGCACGGACACTGTGAAGGTGGCGCGTGCGCTCGAGGACCTGAGCTTCGATTCGGTGGTGGGACCTGTGCGCATGCGCGGCGAGGACCATCAATTGCTGCTGCCGCAAGTAGTCAACACCATTGCGCCTGTGGATGGCAAGAGCGTGAAGGTGGGCTGGGAAGGCACCAGCTACGGGTTCCGGACGGATGCTGTGTATACGGGGAACGAACTGGCTCAGGGGACCGAGTGCAAGATGGTTCGGCCTTGACGGTTCGTTGAGCTTTTTCAGGGCGGGTGGGGCGGAAGCCCGCAGGCCGGGGGACATTCGCGGAGCAAGGTACCCCGTCGGCGGGTGCGCCGCCCTGAACAAGCGGCGCCCGAGCACCGATCAAGCCTAAGGGAAACCCCGTCTGCCTTGTCCCCATGCCGCCGAGATACTCCGTGGAGTCACACCCCGGACATCCCGAAGCGGGTGCACTCCAAAGGCGCAAACCCATGGCAGGCAAGAACTCGCTCCATCCGATACCGCATCCGGCAAAGAAGCCTTTCGTAGGCAACCTTCTGTCGATCGGATCTGATTCGCCCGTGCTGGACATGTGGCGCATTGCGCAGGAGCTTGGCGGAATCTACTGGCTCGACATGCCGGGCATGCCTGTGATCGTGGTGTCGTCGCCCGCGCTGGTCGACGAACTGTGCGAAGAGCCGCGCTTCGACAAGAGCACGCGCGGTGCGCTGCGCCGGCTGCGGGCGGCATCGCACGGGCTCTTTACCTCGGACACGCACGAGGAAACGTGGTCCAAGCCGCACAACATTCTGTTGGCCAATTTCAGCCAGCGCGCAATGCAGGCCTACCACCCGATGATGCTGGACATTGCGAGCCAGCTGGTCACCAAATGGGAGCGCCTGAACTTTGACGAAGAGGTGGACGTGGTGCGCGACATGACCGCGCTCACCCTCGACACCATCGGTCTTTGCGGCTTTGGCTACCGCTTCAATTCGTTTTACCGCGAAGGTTTTCATCCCTTCGTCGATGCGATGGTGCGCACGCTCGAAACGGTGCAGAACCGCCGCGGCCTTCCGCTCGAAGAGCTCATGCTCAAGAAAGAGCTTGCGCAGCAGCGCAAGGACATCCGCTACATGCACAAGATGGTGGAAGACATCATCGAGGAGCGGCGGGCGAGCGGCGCCGACATTGCCACCAAGCCCGATCTCTTGAGCTACATGATCGCGGGCGTCGACAAGAAGAGCGGTGAGCAGCTCACCGACAAGATGATCCGCGACGAGTGCATCGAATTCCTCATCGCGGGACATGAAACCACGAGCGGCCTGCTCTCGTTTGCCATCTACTTCCTGCTCAACAACCCCGAGGCAATGGCCAAGGCCCAGGCCGAGGTGGACAGCGTGCTGGGCGGCGACACCTCGCAGAAGCCCACTTATGCGCAGGTGAACCGGCTGACCTACGTGCTGCAGGTGCTGAAGGAGTCGCTGCGCCTGTACCCCACCGCGCCCGCAATCTCGATGCGCGCGAAGGAGGACACGACGATCGGCGGCCAGTACACGATCAAGAAGAACAACATGGTCATCATGCATGCGCTCGCGCTGCATCGCGACAAGGGCATCTGGGGTGATAACGCAGACCAGTTCAACCCAGACAACTTCAGCCGCGAAGCCGAACGCGAACGGCCGGTCAACGCATTCAAACCCTTCGGCAACGGGCAGCGCGCCTGCATCGGGCGGCAGTTTGCACTGCAAGAGGCGGTGCTTACGCTGGGCATGATCCTGCAGCGCTTCAACCTGGTCGACCACACCGGCTACAAGCTCAAGATCAAGGAGGCGCTGACGATCAAGCCCGAAGGCTTCAAGATCAAGGCGCTGCTGCGCGACCCCGCCTCGCGCCCGCGTGGCAACGGCGAGACCACCGCCGCCGCGCCGGATGCGCCCGCCAAACCCGCGGCGCGCAAGCCACAGGCTGCGCGCCACAGCACCTCGCTGCTGGTGCTGCAGGGCTCCAACCTTGGCACCGCCGAAGACCTGGCGCGCCAGCTGGCCGAGGCCGGCGAGCTGCGCGGCTTTTCCACGCAGGTGGCTTCGCTCGACGACTATGCCGAGCGGCTGCCCGCGAACGGCGCGGTGGCGATCGTCTGCGCCTCTTACAACGGCGTGGCACCCGACAACGCGGCCGAGTTCCATCGCTGGCTCGACAAGGCCGACGACTCGCTCAACGGCGTGCGCTTCAGCGTGTTCGGCTGCGGCAATACCGATTGGGCCGCCACCTACCAGGCGGTGCCGCGGCGCATCGACGAGCGGCTCCAGGCACTTGGCGCCACGCGCGTGCATCCGCGCGGCGAAGGCGATGCGCGCGAAGACATGGACGGCGCCTTCCAGGACTGGAGCGACGCGCTCTGGCCCGAGCTGGTGAAGACCTTCGGCATCCAGGCCGGTGCCGACACGCCCGCCGAGGCCGAGCCGCTCTACACGCTCGAAGAACTGCCGCCGCCGCAGAAGAACGCGCTGGTCGATGCACTCGGCGCCGTGGCGCTGCGCGTCGTGGAGAACCGCGAGCTGCAAAGCCCCGGCGGCGATGCGGGGAGCAGCCGCTCCACGCGCCACGTGGAGCTGATGCTGCCTGAAGGCGTCGACTATGTGCCCGGCGATCACCTGAGCGTGGTGCCGCGCAACAGCCCCGCGCAGGTAGAGCGCGCAATGGCCCGCTTCGGCTTCGACCGCTCCGCGCACGTGCGGCTGCATGCCGCTGCGGGCCGCAAGGCGGCCCTGCCGGTCGACCAGGTGGTGGCCGTCGACCGCCTGCTGGGCGACTACGTCGAGCTGCAGGACGTGGCCACGCGCAAGCAGATTGCCACGCTCGCGGCCTACACCGAATGCCCTTTCACCAAGCCCAGGCTCATGGCACTCTCGGGCAGCGACGAGGCTTCGCAGGCCGCCTACAGGGCCGAGGTGCTGCACAAGCGCAAGTCGCTGCTCGACCTGCTCGAGGAGCACCGCGCATGCCAGGTGCCGTTTGCGGTGTTTCTTGAAATGCTGTCGCCGCTGTCGCCGCGCTACTACTCGATTTCTTCTTCGCCCTCGATGACGCCGGGGCGATGCAGCGTCACAGTGGGCGTGGTGAGTGCACCGGCGCTTTCGGGCAATGGCACCTTCGAGGGCGTGTGCTCCAACTACCTTGCGCGCGCCGAAGCTGGCGACACGGTGCACGGCGTGATCCGCGAAACCACGGCCGAAGGCTTTCGCCTGCCTGAGGACGCGCAGCGCCCGCTCGTCATGATCGGCCCCGGCACCGGCCTGGCGCCGTTCCGCGGCTTTCTGCAAGAGCGCGCGGCGCGGGTCGAGCGGGGCGAAGCGCTGGGCGATGCAATGCTGTTCTTCGGCTGCCGGCACCCGGAGCAAGATTTCATTTATGCAGAAGAACTCAAGGCCTGGTCGCACCGCGAGCTGATGAAGCTGCACACGGCCTTCTCACGCTCGGGCGAGCGCAAGGTGTATGTGCAAGACCTCATCCGCGAGCAGGGCGCGGCCGTGTGGAAGCTGCTCGAAGCGGGCGCGGTGATCTACGTGTGCGGCGACGGTTCGCGCATGGAGCCCGACGTGCGCCGCACGCTCGCCGACCTGGCCCGCGAGCATGGCCACGACAGCAATGCCTGGATGGACAAGATGATTGCCGACCAGCGCTACGTGCTGGACGTGTGGGCGGGGGCCTAGCCCCAGCGGCTCAGCTCATCAGACCTCGCGGTCTGGATCGGGATAGACCAGCGGCCCGAGCAGGCCGCGGTTGAAGGGCTTCCACTTGCCCTCGGGCTGCGCAAGGCGGTCGGCCACCGCGTAAAGCACGGCGGGGTGGCCGCCAAGCCCCAGGTGGCTTGCCACCACTTCGATGTTTTCCGCCTTGGGCCCGGGCTTTTCGAGGCTGCAGCGCCATGCAACGACACCGTCGGTGCGGCTGAAGATCGACGTGGTGGGCACCGGCGGCGTGGGCTGCACGAACTTCATGCGGCGCGGGTCGTGCGAGCTCTGGCCGCTCACGCCCTCGTACACGCGCCATGCATTGGTGGCGCGCGGGCTGCCGGAAAACGGGCTGCCCAAAGTGATAACGTTGCGCACCAGGTCTGGCTGTGCGGACGCGAGAAGCCGCGCATAGATGCCGCCAAGGCTCCAGCCGATCACGCTGACCTTCTGGCCGCTCTTTTCATTCAGCGACTTGAGCAGCGCAAGCATGCCGTCTTCGACGCCCTCGCGCGGGCCGAAGTTGCGGCCCAGGCCCCAGCCGTGTGCGTCGTAGCCGCGGCTGCGAAGGTAGCGGCGCAGCAGCAACGTGGAGCCGTCGCCCGCCACGAGCCCCGGCAATACGATCACGGGGTGCCCATCGCCGCGCGGCGTGAGCTGCAGCAGCGGCCACATCGCGACGCCGGCACCTGTTTCCCAAAGTGCGCGTGCTTCGGCCAGCATCAGCAGGCCCGATGGTGGCGCAATGTGTTCTCGGGTGGCGGTGGTCATGGGGGCGGCTTTCCTGTTTATCTCTGTTTCACTGTTGTGTGGGACGAGCATGGCGAACCAAAGTTTCACCGACTCGTCGGACAACTGCGATGTTTATCCGAGGTATTTGCCCCGCAGGTAATCGAGGTAAGCCCTCGATTCGCTCGAAACATACGGGGAAATCAAAGTGAGCGTATAAAAAGCCGCCAGTCCCGGGTCCGCCTGCGCGAGCGCATCGCGCCCCGGCACCAGGCGCTCGAACGAGAGCCAGCAAGTGGTGGTGAAAACCATCTGCAGCGCCAGAATGCGCGCCTGCTCTGCGCTGGTCTGGATGACGCCCGAGGCCACCAGCCCTTCGCAAAGCGCCTGGGCCGCCAGAAGGTTCTGAGCGGTGAGCGCCTGCGCGCGCTGTCCGAGCGCGGGGTATTCGCCGGCCAGGAAAGCCATGTCGCGGTAGATGAAGCGGTACTCGTCGATGGCCTCGAAGCGCAGGTGCAGCGCAAGCCAGAGGTCGTCGATGGCCGCAATCGAATCCGAAGATCCATTGAGCACTTCGAGCCGCTGCTCGAAGCGCCTGAACAGCCACTCGACGATCAGCTGCTTGGCCTTGAAGTGGTAGTGCAGGTTGCCCGGGCTCATGCCGAGCTCGGCCGCAATCTTGTGGGTGGACACCGCCGCAAGGCCCTCCGCATTGAACAGCGCAAGGCTGGTCTGCAGGATGCGATCGCGCGTGGTGTTGGAACTGGCCACAACCGGCTGGTGCGTGCGTCGGTGTTCGCTGGGCCGGGGCTCAGCGCTTGCCGCTGGCGCGCGGGCTGGCGTTCTTTGGTTCGAGCTCGGCAAGGCGTTCGCGCAGCCGGGCCACTTCGGCGCGCAGTGCCTGCACCTCTTGCGCGCTGGGCATGCCGAGCCGCTCCAGGGCGGTAGCCACGCGCTGGTCGAACACGTCCTCGAATTTGCGCAGGCCGAAACTGTCGAGGCTCGGAAAGCCGCGCGTGAGCGGGGCCTTGGCAGCGCCAGCGGTTGCGTCGAGCTTGCCCTGGCCGATGCCGAGCAAGCCTTCGATCACATTGGCCTGGCGCTTGGCGACGTCGTCGCGCACATTGCCGAGCGCCTTCAGGCCCGCGCGAAGCAGGCCCTCGGCCCCGCCGGTCTTTTCGGCCGGCCGGGCCTTGGGTGCGGTGGCAGCAGGTTTTTTTCTGGCTGCCGCAGCCGTTTTACTGACTGCGTGCACCTTCTTGGCCGCGGAGGCTTTCTTCGCAGGCGCCGCCCTCTTCTTCTTCAGATCGTCAGTCGGATCGGTCGAACGGGGTCGGGTCGCCATGCGTTGTTTGCTCCAGGGTCAGGTCAGGCCGCCTTGCGGGCGGTGGTGCGGCGAACCGGCTTCTTGGCGGCAGCCGCCTTGGCCTTCACGGTGCGCACGGGCTTGGCTTCTTCAGTGCCGCTCACGCGCACTTCGATCTGCTTGGCGCCGGCCACGATCTTGTCGGCAATTTGCACCGACACGTTGGCGATCGGCTGGTTCAGCGCGTTGAAGGTCTTGACCACCGAGGTGACGACTGGCGACTCGACGCCCGCCACGCGGCCGGCCACGGCTTCGATGCCGGTGGTGGTGCCCGCGGCCATGCGGTCCATCACCGAGACGATGCGGCCGGTGTCGATGTCCAGGCGGTTGGCCAGGAAGCCGTTGATCTTTTCTTGCGCGCCGATCAGGTTGGCCTTGACCTGTTCGCTCACCAGCGGAATCTGGCGGCTGCCCAGAAACTCGGTGTAGCGCGAAGCAGCGCCGCCAAGCAGGCGATGCACGCCGGCGCGGTAGGCACCCACCAGAGTCTTGCCGGCGTCGTTGTACTGGCCGATGACGTGGATGGCGGCGGAAGAGAAAGAGGCTTGCGTGGTCATGTGTCGATTTCCTGGAAGTTGAACGTTCGCGGGATTCGCGATGGGTTGATCTTCTTCCGGAGTGCCTAGGCCTGAAAAGCTAGAACTGTGGGAAAACTAGTCCAACTGCCCCAATTCCGGCCAAAGGCCTGCCAATCATGCCGCAGCAACCACCCTGGCGCGCTTGGCCGGCGCGGCGGGCTTGCGGGGCGCAGCCTTGGCCGGGGGCGTCTTGGTTGGCGCTTTCCTGGCCGGGGCCTTGGCGGCCGCGGTCTTTACCGCCGCCGGCTTCTTCACCGCCACCTTTTTTGCCGCGGGCTTCGGCACCGCCTTCGGGGCAGCCTTTGCAGCGGGCTTGGCCGCAGCCTTCACCGCGGGCGCCGGTTCGGGAGCAGCAGCCGCCTTCGCCGGCGCTGCGCCTGCAGCCGCAGGATGCGTCTGAGTCAGGTCCATCAGCAGCTTGTGCTCGGCCAGCATGTAGTCGCCAATCTCGGTGATGTCGGGCACCGCCCGCCGGCAGGCGATGAGGCCGTAGTCCATGCGCCCGTTGTAGCTCTGCACCGTCACGTTCAGCGCCGTGCCGTGGCTCGCAATTGACACCGGGTAGTAACTGGTGACCAGTGCCCCCGCAAAGTACATGGGGAACGGAGCGCCCGCCACGTTCGAAATGGCCACGTTGGCGGCCGGCGGCAGCAGGTTCACCAAGCCCGAGCGGCCGACCATCGACGCAATGCCCGACACCAGCCAGGGCGCCGCGAAGGTCGGAAAGTCGTCCAGGATCATGGCCTTGAAGCGGTTCATCGTCGACTTAGATGCGTTCGACGAGGTATTGATGGCCTTCAGGCGCTGCACCGGGTCGGTGATGTCCGTCGCCAGGCTCACCAGGATCATGCTGGCCTGGTTGTTGGCCGTGTCGTCGCCCGCTTCGCGCAGGCTCACCGGCACGCCCGCCACCAGCGGCTTGGCGGGCAACTCGTTGTTGTCGGCCAGGTAGTGGCGCAGTGCGCCGGCCACCGTGGCCATGACCACGTCGTTGAGCGACACGCCGAAGTGCCTGGCAATGTGCTTGGTCTCGGCCAGCGAAATGGTGCGGCCTGCAAAGGTGCGCTGGTTGGTGATCGACACGTTCAGCGATGTGCGCGGCGCAAACAGGTTGAACTTCTTCGGCGCGGTGGCGGCGTCTTTCTCGGCCGCTTTTTCGTCGGGCTTGGCCAGGCCGCCGAGCGCCCGCGCAATGGCCGGCGCCATCTTGAAGAGCTTGACGTATTGCTGCGCCGTGTTGCGCAGCGCCGCGGTCGCGAGCTCGGCCATGCCAAGCTGGTAGCCGCTGCTGCGCGGGCGTGCGCGCGGCGGCTTCACCACGCGCCCCGTCGCCTCCAGGTCGAAGATGGCCTTGCCGAGCGCCACGCCGGCCTGCCCGTCGATGCCCGCATGGTGCACCTTGGTGTACAGCGCCACCTGGCCGCTCTTGAGCCCGTCGATGATGAAAAACTCCCACATCGGGCGGCTGCGGTCGATGAGCGTGGAATGCAGCCGCGCCACGTATTGCTGCAACTGCCGGTTGGTGCCGGGCTTGGGCAGGGTGATGTGGCGCACGTGGTAGTCGAGATCGATATCGTCGTCTTCCACCCACACCGGGTTGGTCATGTCGAAGGGCATGAGCGCGAGCTTGCGCGTGAACACGTCGGCCAGGTGGATGCGGCTGGCCATGAACTGCTTGGCGTCCTCGTAGAAGTCGCCCTTGTAGCCCTTGGGCAGGTCGAGCACGTTGAGCGAGCCCACGTGCATCGGCATCTCGGGGGTCTCAAGGTGCAGGAAGGTGGCATCAAGACCGCTCAGGTGTTTCATGTGACATGTCTCCTTGTGTGCGCAGGCGCCGTTCGGCAGGATACCCGTGGGCAGCCCTGCGCACAGGGGCGAATCCGTCGAACGCGGGTTTGTCCCGAGCCCCCGGTGCATTGCGCTATGAATTCAATAGCTTCCGACGGGCCGCCAGGGACATCTCTTCTTTCACGCCGGATTCGTACACTGCGGCAATGACTTCAACCTCTTCCATGCAGACCGACGAGTTCCTTTGGCTCGAAGACATCGACGGCGCCGAACAGCTCGACTGGGCGCGCCAGCACAACGCGAAGACGGTGCAGCGCTATGCGCAGTCGCCTGCCTTCGAGCGTCTGGAGAAGGGCATTCTCGAAGTGCTCGATTCGGACGACCGCATTCCGATGGTGCGCAAGATCGGCCCGCTGTTCTACAACTTCTGGCGCGACAAGAAGAACCCCAAGGGCCTGTGGCGGCGCACCACGCTGGCCGAATACCGCAAGCCGCAGCCCGTCTGGGAAACCGTGATCGACCTCGACGCGCTGGCCGAAGCCGACAAGGAGAACTGGGTGTGGCACGGCGCGCAATGCCTGCAGCCCGAATACAAGCGCTGCCTGGTTTCGCTCTCTCGAGGCGGCGCCGACGCCAACGTGGTGCGCGAGTTCGACCTGGAGCTCAAGCAGTTTGTCGAAGGCGGCTTCACTTTGCCCGAGGCCAAGAGCAACGTGGCGTGGAAGGACATCGACCACCTCTACGTAGCCACCGACTTCGGCCACGGCTCGATGACCAGTTCAAGCTACCCGCGCATCGTCAAGGAATGGAAGCGTGGCACGCCGCTCGAAAGCGCATCGACCGTGTACGAAGGCAGCGCCGACGACATGACCGTGAGCGCCTGGCGCGACAACACGCCGGGCTTCGAGCGCGACTTCGTCTCGCGCCAGATGGACTTCTACGACAGCGAGACGTGGCTGCGCCATGCCGACGGCCGCCTTGTGAAGATCGACGTGCCCGACGATTCCAACGCCGACATCACCCGCGAGTGGATGCTGGTCGAACCGCGCAGCCCCTGGGCCGTGGGCGGCACCACCTACAAGCCGGGCTCGCTGCTGGCCGCAAGGTTCGACGACTACATGGCCGGCAAGCGCGAGCTCACCGTGCTGTTCGAGCCCAACGACACCACCGCGCTCGACGACCATTCGTGGACGCGCAACCACCTGATTCTCAACGTGATGCACGACGTGGTGAACAAGCTCGAAGTGCTCACCCCGCAAGCCGGCGAATGGAAGCGGGAGAGCCTGGGCGGCCCGCCCGAGCTTTCGACCATTGCGGCCGGCGGCATCGACGAAGACGAGAACGACGACTATTTTCTGACCGTGAGCGGCTTCCTGCAGCCGACCACGCTCTACATGGGCACCATCGGCAAGGGCGAGCCCGAACCGCTGAAAGACAGCCCCGGTTTCTTCGACGCCTCGCGCTACCGCGTGAGCCAGCACTTCGCCACGTCGAAGGACGGCACGCGCGTGCCGTATTTCGAAATCGCTCCGAAGAACCTTGAGGCCAACGGCAAGAACCCCACGCTGCAATACGCCTACGGCGGCTTCGAGATATCGCTGCAACCCAGCTACAGCGGCGCCATCGGCCGCGCATGGCTCGAGCAGGGCGGCGTGTACGTGGTCGCCAACATCCGCGGCGGCGGCGAGTACGGCCCGCGCTGGCACCAGGCCGCACTGCAGCAAAACCGCCTGCGCACCTGCGAAGACTTCGCGGCCGTTTCAGAGCACCTCATTGCACGCAACATCACGTCGCCGCCGCACCTGGGCGCCATGGGGGGCAGCAACGGCGGCCTGCTGATGGGCAACATGCTCACGCTGTACCCGCAGCTCTACGGCGCCATCGTGAGCGAGGTGGCGCTGCTCGACATGAAGCGCTACACGCATCTCTCGGCCGGCGCATCGTGGATTGCCGAATACGGCGATCCCGACCAGCCGGAGGAATGGGCGTGGATCAAGGCCTTCTCGCCGTATGAGAACGCGCAGAAGGGCCAGCCCTACCCTCCCGCACTCTTCACCACATCGACCCGCGACGACCGCGTGGGCCCGGTGCATGCGCGCAAGATGTACGCAAAGCTGGCTGCCATGGGCTACGACGCCAGCTTTTACGAGAACATGGAAGGCGGCCACAGCGCGGCCACCGACAACAAGGAGTCCGCCTTCATGGACGCCTTGGGCTACGCCTACCTGTGGAAGCACATCGGGCCATCGACATGAGCAACGGCAACGGAATCACCCTCGAACTGATCGGCGCACCCACCGACATCGGCGCCAGCGTGCGCGGCGCCGGCATGGGGCCCGACGCCCTGCGCGTGGCGGGCCTTCCGGAGGCGTTGGCGCGCCAGGGCTTTGCGGTGCTCGACCGCGGCAACCTCGCCGGCCCGGCCACGCCGTGGACCGCGCCGGCCAACGGCCTGCGGCACCTGGACGAAGTGATTGCGTGGAACCGCTCGGTGTATGCCGCGGTGGACACCGCGCTGGGCATCGGCCATGTGCCGCTCATGATGGGCGGCGACCATTGCCTTGCCATCGGCTCCATCAGCGCGGTAGCCTGGCATGCGCGCAAACGCGGCAAGAAGCTGCGCGTGCTGTGGCTGGACGCGCACTCCGACGTCAACACCGAAACCACCAGCCCTAGCGGCAACCTGCACGGCATGCCGGTTTCATGCCTGCTGGGCCACGGGCCGGCAGTGCTCACCGGCTGGAGCGGCGAGCGGGCGGCGCTGGAGCACGACGCCATCCGCTTCATCGGCATCCGCAGCGTCGATGCCGACGAGAAGGAGGCCATTCGCACGCTGGGGCTCAACGTGTTCGACATGCGCCACATCGACGAGCACGGCATGCGCACCACCATGACCGAGGCGCTGCAGGACGTGGACGAAGACACCCATCTGCACGTGAGCTTCGACCTCGACTGCCTCGACCCCAACATTGCGCCCGGCGTGGGCACCGGCGTGCGCGGCGGCCCCACCTACCGCGAAATGCAGCTGTGCATGGAAATGATCGCCGACACCGGCCGGCTCGGCTCGCTCGATGTGGTGGAACTCAACCCCGCACTCGATGTGCGCAACCAGACGGGGGAAGTGGCCGTGGAGCTGATCGAGAGCCTGTTCGGAAAATCGACGCTGGTGCGCTGACCGCGCTGGCGCGGGCCCGCGATCAGCCCGGGCTGGGCACCGGCTTCACCGGAAAGGTGGTGGCGGGCGCTCCGGGGTTCAGCGGCGCAGCCGGCCGCGGCGCTTCGGGTGCCACGCTGGGCGCCTCGGGCTCTTCGCCGCCCTGGCCTTCAAGAAAGCGGTCGAGCAATGCAAAGAAGCGGTCGTAGAACAGCTCGTCAGTAAGGGTTTCGCTGGCCACCTTGACCATGGCGTCGTCGCTGCCCGCAAAGGGCAGCGAGAGCGAGCCGATGGCGCCCACGCCCAGGCTGGCCGAGTTGTTGACCTTCTTGATGCCGTAGCGGTCTTGCAGCGCGGTGGCAAAGGCCACGGTGCTGCGCTTGCCCGACTTGCCGCCTTCGCGCGCGCACACCACGCGAAACTCGACCTCCACATGCACTTCGGCCGCCGGCTGGAAGCTCTTGCGGCCCGTCACCAGGTCGGTGTTGGCCGCGTTGATCATGTAGCCCTGGCTCAGCAGCGCGCGCCGCGCGGCTTCGCAGGTCTGGGCTTCGGTGGCCGTGTAGGTGCGCGTGTGGGTGGTGGTGGAGTCGAACTCCTCGGTTTCGTAGGACACGCGGCGCGAGCCGCTGCTGCCGCAGCCGGCGAGCACCAGGGCAGACAACAACCCGAGAACGAGAACCGGAACACGAAAGGCAGAAAAGGCGGAAGAGAGATTGGGATGCATGGTCGTCAAGAAGGGCGGCGAATGCTAACCGGCTGGCCTTGCAGCGCCGCCGGCGAAGCTTCGAGCATTGCGCGGCGCCAGTGTTCCCGGCAACGCAAGAGAATTTTCAGGACCAGTGCAGCACGAAGTGCGCGCGCCCGCGCGTTGCGGCAATGAGCCGGGCGTTGGGTGCATCGGTGGCGGCCACCCAGTCGCGCGCGGCCTCGGGGCTGCGGCCGAACTGCTGGTGGCGCTTCAGCAGGCGTTCTTCGCGCACCGCATCGTCGATGTCCACATACCAGACCTCGTCGAGCATGGCCGTGGCGCCCGCCCAGGGGCCTGCATCGTGCAGCAGGTAGTTGCCTTCGGTGATGACCAGCCGGGTCTCAGGCAGCACCGCGATGGCGCCGGCAATCGGCTCCTCGATCTCGCGGCGGAACTCGGGCGCGTAGACGATGGGGTCGCCCGGCCCCTGCTCGCGCAGCCGCTGCAGCAGCGCAACGTAGCCGGCGCTGTCGAAGGTGTCTGGGGCGCCCTTGCGGCTGGCGCGGCCGAGCCGTTGCAGCTCGACATTGGCCAGGTGAAAACCGTCCATCGGCACGACCTGCGCGCGATCGGTGCCCACGGCCCGGAGCAGTGCCGATGCAAGGGTGGACTTGCCCGCACCGGGCGCGCCGACGAGGCCGAGCAGCTTGCGCTGGCCGCCGGCCATCAGGGCCTGCAGGCGGGCCAGGCCGTCTGCGGGAATCGTAGAGAGTTGTGGCTCGGGGGTGGTGCTCATCCCCCGAGCGTACAACCTTGCCTCAGCGAATCAGGGGTACAGGCCGCGCTCTTGACGAGCCATCAGGATGCGTTCGCAGGCGACTGCATAAGTGGCCGTGCGCAGCGTGATCTTGTGCTTGTCGGCCGTGTCCCAGATCTGGTTGAGCGCGTTCATCATGATGCGGTCGAGCCGCACGTTGATCTCGTCCTCGTCCCAGAAGAAAGACGAGAAGTCTTGCACCCATTCGAAGTAGCTCACCGTTACGCCACCGGCATTGCAGATCACGTCGGGCACCACCAGCACGCCGCGTTCGGCAAGGATGTCGTCGGCCTGCGGCACCGTGGGACCGTTGGCGCCTTCGAGCACCAGCTTGGCCGATGTTTTCTGCGCGCGCTCGGCCGTGATCTGCCCTTCGAGCGCGGCCGGAATCAGGATGTCGCACGCCGTGTCCCAGAAGGCTTCGTTCGGCACCACGTCGCCGCCCTTGAAGGCAACCACGCCTTCCTTGTTGGCAATGGGAATGAGCTTTGCCAGGTCGAGGCCGTTGGTGTTGACGATGGTGCCGGTGTGGTCCTGCACCGCAACGATCTTGGCGCCCGCTTCGGCAAAGAGTTCGGCCGCAACCGAGCCCACGTTGCCGAAGCCCTGCACCGCAATGCGCGCACCGCGCAGGTCCATGCCCAGGCGGCGGGCCGCCTCGCGGCCGGTAACGAACACGCCGCGCCCGGTGGCCTTGACGCGGCCCAGCGAGCCGCCCAGGTGCAGCGGCTTGCCGGTGACCACGCCCGTGGCGGTGCCGCCCACATTCATCGAATACGTGTCCATCATCCACGCCATGATCTGGCCGTTGGTGTTGACGTCGGGCGCGGGAATGTCGGTGTGCGGGCCGATGATGATGCCGATCTCGCTGGTGTAGCGGCGGGTGATTTTTTCGAGTTCTTGCAGCGAAAGCTTCTTCGGGTCGACGCGGATGCCGCCCTTGGCACCGCCGTACGGCAGGTTGACCGCGGCGGTCTTGATGGTCATCCAGGCCGACAGGGCCATTACTTCTTCGAGCGTGACGTCGGGGTGAAAGCGCACGCCGCCCTTGCCCGGGCCGCGGCTCATGTTGTGCTGCACGCGGTAACCCTCGAAGTGGGCGATGGTGCCGTCGTCCATTTCGATCGGAACGTCGACGATCAGCGCACGCTTGGGGCGCTTGAGCGTTTCGACCCAGCGCGCCAGGGGGCCGAGGTACGGCACCACGCGGTCGACCTGCGAGAGGTAGGTGCCCCAGGGGCTATTGGCGGTCGGACTGACGAAGGAGAGCTTTTCACTCATGAGAGAACCCTTGGTTTGAACAGATGGCCGCAACAATAGACCTCTCGCGCCCGGTGCGCCATGGCTTATGCGCGCCGCGAAGGCGGTTATGCAAGAGAGGTTTGACCAAGCGCGCGTTTGTGCCAGCCATGCGAAAACAAAGACGCTCTTTCCCCTGCGCTACGCCACGGCGCTCAGCAGCGCGGCGTTGCCCCCGGCTGCCGTGGTGTTGACCGTGACCGTCTGCTCGGCGCAGAAGCGGTACAGGTAGTGCGGGCCGCCGGCCTTGGGCCCGGTGCCGCTCAGGCCCTCGCCGCCGAAAGGCTGCACGCCGACCACTGCGCCGATGATGTTGCGGTTGATGTAGATGTTGCCCACGTGCGCGCGCGAGGCCAACGCCTGGGCGCGCGAATCGATGCGCGTCTGAATGCCGAGGGTGAGGCCGTAGCCCAGCGCGTTGATGCGCTCGATCACCTCCGCGGGGTCGGCCAGCGTGCCGTGGCCCCAGCGCGCAATCTGCAACACCGGGCCGAAGATCTCGCTGGTCACGCTTTCGATGGAAGGCACCTCGTAGGCTTGCGGCGCGATAAGGTTGCCCTCCGCCGGCGCTGAAGAAGCAGCCGGAGCGAGAAGAGGCTTCGCCTCCGAATCCAGCCGCCGCAGGTGGCGCCGGATGTTGTCGGCCGCTTCACTGTCGATCACCGGGCCTACGTCAGTAGCAAGCAGCGCCGGGTCGCCGGCCACCAACTCCCCGGCCGCGCCGCGGATCATCTCGATCACCGCGCCGGCAATGCCGTCGTGGAGCACCAGCAGCCGCAATGCCGAGCAGCGCTGCCCAGCCGAACGGAACGCACTCTGCACTACCGCATCGACCACCTGTTCAGGTAGCGCGCTCGAATCGACCAGCATCGCGTTGATGCCTCCTGTCTCCGCAATCAGCGGCACGATGGGGCCGTCTTTTGCAGCCAGCGCGCGGTGAATGATGCGCGCCACCTGCGTCGAGCCGGTAAACACCACCCCTGCAACGCCCGGTGCGCCCACCAACGCGGCGCCCACCGTTTCACCCGGGCCGTGCAGCAGTTGCAGCGCATCGGCCGGTACGCCCGCGGCATGCAGCAGCTTGACGGCTTCGAGCGCGACGGCGGGCGTCTGCTCGGCCGGCTTGGCCAGCACCGTGTTGCCCGTGGCAAGCGCGGCCGCCACCTGGCCCATGAAGATCGCGAGCGGAAAATTCCATGGGCTGATGCACACCCACGGACCGCGCGCAGTCAGCCGCAACTCGTTGCTCTCGCCCGTGGGGCCGGGCAGCGCCACGGGTTGCATGATGCGTTCCGCTTCGTCCGCGTAGTAGCGCAGAAAGTCGATGGCCTCGCGCACTTCAGCCACCGCATCGCCCCAGGTCTTGAACGCCTCTTTCACCAGCAGCGCGCAGAAACGCGGCAATTCGCGCTGGAGCGCATCGGCGGCCTGGCGCAGCATGGCGACGCGGGCCTCGACCGGCGTCTTGCGCCATTGGCGAAAGCTGGCTGCGCTGGCGGCAACGGCTTTTGCTGCGCTGGCAGGGTCGAACTCTTCGACCCGGGGTACGGCGGTGGCATCCAGCGCCGCAAGCAGCGGCGCGCGCATCGACTCGACGGCAAGGTCCACACCCTCGCTGTTGCGCCTCGCAGGCGCGGGGCCGAAGAGCGCCGGCGGCAGCGGCAAGGCGGGGTTCGTCGGTTCGAGCCAGAGCGGGGACATGAGCAGCTCGCCGATATCCACGTCTTCGTCGCCCAACTGGTTCACGAACGATGAATTGGCGCCGTTCTCGAGCAGGCGCCGCACGAGGTAGGCGAGCAGGTCCTTGTGCTGGCCCACCGGGGCATACACGCGCACCGGTGCGGCGGTGCTCTTCATCACCTCGCGGTAGACGCCCTCGCCCATGCCATGCAGGCGCTGCAGCTCGAAAGGTGCTTGTGCCGCCTCGGCCATTTGCAGGATGGCCGCGATAGTGCCGGCGTTGTGGGTGGCAAATTGCGGATAGATCGCATCGGGCGCCGAGAGCAGCGCGCGTGCGCAGGCCAGGTAGCTGATGTCGCTGTGGTGCTTGTGCGTAAAGACCGGGTAGTGCGGCAGGCCGAGCTCCTGCGCGCGCTTGATCTCGGCGTCCCAGTAGGCGCCCTTCACCAGGCGGCACATCAGCCGCAGGCCATGTTTGCGCGCCACCGAAGTGACGTGCCCGATCAGTTCGAGCGCGCGCGTCTGATAGGCCTGCAGCGCAAGGCCAAAGCCGCGCCACTGCGGTTGCTCGGCGGCCACGCGCGCGGCCAGCGCCTCGAACACATCGAGCGAAAGTTCCAGCCGGTCGACCTCTTCGGCGTCGATGGTGAGGTTGAGGTTGGCAGCCGCCGCCAGCTCGCAAAGCTGCCACACACGCGGCACCAGCTCGCGCATCACGCGCTCGGCCTGCGCATATTCGTAGCGCGGGTGCAGCGCGCTCAGCTTGATTGAAATTCCATCGTTGTGCTCGGGCGCGCGCGCCGCGTCGGCCCCGGCGGCAATGGCATTGATGGCATGCGTGTAGCTCTGCAGGTAGCGCAGCGCATCGGCGTCGGTGCGCGCGCCCTCGCCCAGCATGTCGTAGCTGAAGCGCAGCGCATCTTGCTTGCGGTGCGCCGAGCGGGCTTCGCTCATGGCCTCTGCAATGGTCTGGCCCAGCACAAACTGGCGGCCCAGCAGTTGCACCGCGCGCAGCGTGGCCGCCACCACCGTGCGCGCGCCGAGCTTGGCCATCAGGCCGGGCGGGTGGTCGCCTTCGGGCAAGAACTTTTTCGACATTGCAATGGCGGCCGAAGACAGGCGCGACAGCGTCGAATCGGCGGAGCCGTCGAAATCGGCACGGCCCAGCTGGTCGGCCGTGAGCGCAACGGCGGTGGCGGCGTCGGGCACGCGAAGCAGTGCCTCTGCGAGCCGCATGAGCGCCAGGCCCTCGGCGCTCGAAATGGGGTATTCGCGTAGCAGGCTTTCCATGGCCCAGAACGGTGGCGGATGGCGGCGCACCGCCTCCACCCAAGGCCTGGCGGCGCTGGCCGCCGCGGCCCAATCGAGCGCACCTTCGAGCGAGGCGAGCCGGTGCGATACGACGTCCGCTTCAGGGCGGTAAGGGGTGGGCAGGTGCATGGCAGTTCCTTGGTTCTATCCCCTATGGTCTTTGGATATAGGCCGAATCTTTTGCCAAAAAACAATACACGAACCGGATAATTCACCAATGCCCGACCTGGACCTGGACCGAATCGATCTCCGGCTGCTGAAGATTCTTCAGGAAGACGGACGCATTACCAACCTCAAATTGGCCGAGGCGGTGGCGCTTTCGCCCACCGCGGTGCTGGCACGGGTGCAGCGGCTCACACGCGACGGCTTCATTCAGGGCTACGAGGCGCGGCTCGACCCGCACAAGCTCGGGCGCGGCCTGACGGTATTCGTCGAAATATTGCTCGACCGCACCACCGCCAACGTGTTCGACCAGTTCAAGGCGGCCGTGCAGGTGCGCGACGAAATCATGGAGTGCCACATGGTTGCGGGCGGGTTCGACTACCTGCTCAAGACCCGCATGGCCGACATGGCCGCCTACCGCGACTTTGCGGGCACGGTGCTGTGGCAACTGCCCGGCGTGCGAGAGACGCGCACCTACGCCGTGATGGAAGAAGTGAAGAGCAGCGCGCGCTTGCCGTTGAGCATATAGCGCGCGAAGACACGAGCAAAGGGTAGCGGCGGCCACTCAGTCAATCGTGTTTTCCATGAAGAAGTTGGCAACAGGGCCGCAGTCTTAGGTTCGACCGCCCATTGCACGACCTGCTGAGGTTGCCCCGGCTTGTATAAGTCTTTCCTTATTAAAGGGGAGATGACTCAGGATATGAGCACAAGCAAGGTACTTATCGCGTTGGTAACACTTCTGGGGGTCTTGGCCGGTGGCTGGTTCTTCTCCAATTACCTTGTTCTGCTCATCCTCGATCTTCGAGACGCGCCGCTCAACTGGAACACGTGGTGGCAATACATCCAGGCGGCAGACCTGCCTCAGTACGCACCCTACGCTACCAAGATCAAGCTCAGCGGCGCCATAGGCTTCGGCGTACCGCTGTTGGGCTGGGCCGCATTGCTCATTCCGCTCTTTCGGGCCAAGGCCGAATCGCTGCATGGCGATGCCAGCTTTGCCGAGCTTTCCGATCTCAAGCAAGCAGGGCTGCTCAAGCAGACCCCGCAAAGCATCCTCATCGGCAAGTACAAAGGCCAGTATCTGTGGCTGGGCGGTGCTCAGCACGTCATCACGGTCAGCCCGACCCGTTCAGGCAAGACCACCAGCATTGCCATCCCGGTGCTGTTGTCGTATTTGCACTCGATGGTCGTGCTCGACCTCAAAGGCGAGCTGCGCAAGGCGACCAGCGGCTGGCGCGAGTCGCAGGGTCACACCATCTATGTGTGGGCACCCTATGACGATCAGGGAAAGACCCATCGCTTCAACGCGTTCACCCTGCTGGTGGGTATGGATGCGGGCAAGCGCATCGGCGAAATCCAGACCATCGCCGCCATTCTTTACCCGGACGAGCCTGGCAAAGACCCTTTCTGGACCAGCCAGAGCCGCGCCGCTTTCACCGCCTTCGCCTCCTACATGTTCGAAGCGTGGGACAACTGGAGCCGGGTCCTCGGGCGCGCCCAGGACCCCAACGCCAACGAGAACTTCCCCAGCCTTGAACGCATCCTGCACCTGTCCAGCGGCGCCGAAGGCCAGGGCACCTTGGCAATGCTCAAGAAGATATTGAACGACCCGCAGCAGTCGGGCTTCATCAGCCCGCAAACACGCACTGTCTTTGGCAACCTCGCTGGACTGGCCGAGCAAACCTTCTCATCGGTGATTGCCACCATGCAGGCGCCACTGCAGCAGTTCCTCAGTCCGGTGCTGGCCGCTGCCACCAACGCCACCGACTTCGACATCACCGCCATCCGCAAACATCCGACCACGCTGTACGTCGATATACCGACCAACAAGCTCGATGAGAGCGGCAAGTTGCTGAACATCTTCTTCAGCAGCGTGATCGGCAACAACCTCACCAAGCAACTGGGTGACGAGCCGGAGCTGAAATACCAGATGCTCATGCTGATGGACGAATTCACCGCCATGGGACGAGTGGATGTGTGGGCCAAGCGCATCTCGATCTCGGCCAGCTACGGGGTGCGCGACCTGTGCATCGTGCAAAGCCGCGCGCAGCTGCGCTCGGCCTACGGCGACAACGACGCACAGAACTTCATCACCAACCATGGCGCCCAGATCGTGTTTGCGCCACGCGAGCAAAGCGACGCGGCCGAATACAGCGAAATGCTCGGCTACAAGACCATCCGCAAGGAGCACCGCAGCACCAGCCGAGGCGGCGGCTCCAACCAGGTCTCGACCAACTACACCGAAGAGCGCAGGGCCCTGTTTCTGCCGCAGGAGATCAAGGAGCTGCCCGCCGACGAGGAATTGATCTTCTATGAAGGCTGCAAGCCCATCCGGGCGAACAAGAACTGGTTCTTCAAGGACAAGGTTTTCAAGGAGCGGGCGAGCATGGCGCCGGCGCAGATCAAGGCAACGACTTCGGAGACTCGATTCAAGGTGCCTGTCCACGCAACGGAACAAGGAGGGCATGTTCTCGAACAGGGTGGATGAACAAGATAGTGCACTTGCATCGCGGCGCGCTGAACGCCCTGCACAAATGACACACAACAGGGACTAGCAAGAAATCATGTCGTCGACACGCGCCACTGCCCAACTGCTGGGGCTCACCCGGTCGCCATCAGCACCGCCCGGCCTTGTGGCCGTTCCGGCAGATCAATGGCCCTTGCCGCTGGACATCGCGAGCGAAGAAGTAGCGGGGGCTCCATGACCATCAAGACCTTTTTCGCCGGTATCGCGGTGCTGGTTCTCTTCTTTCTGAACGGTTGCAGCGCGCGCGCTACGCCAGTGATGGAAGAAACGGGAGTGCTGGAACTCCCCCACACCGTCCAGTCGTTGGCGTGGCATCCCAATGGCCGACTGCTGGCGGTGGGCTACTTCATGCGCGATGTGGTGGAAGTGTGGGATGTGCAGACGAAGGAGCCGGTGTTCTCGGTGCCAAGCAGGCGCAGGCCGGCCAATCAATCGGGTCAAGAAGTGCTGTTCAGCCCCGATGGCAAATATCTGGTCGTTCAGGACTTCCTGGACACGAAGAATGGTGAGCCGAGGTTCCCGAAGAACTATGAGGATCCAGCGGAACTGCCCGCGCAGAAGGACACGGATCGGTACGTCCTCGCGCGGGTTTGGGATATCGAGAAGCATCGGGAGGTCGCGCAGATCAAGGGCCCTGGATCGTCGTTGTACGGGGGAATGCACAAAGGCATGTGCTGGCTTAACTCCAAGCCTCTGAAATTGGCGCTACTTCGCAATACAGCGGTGGTGACCTATGAGCCAGCCACCGGAAAAATTCTCGATGAGAGCGGCCTGAGATTTCCGTTTTCGGACAAGCCGAACTTCAATCGCAGCTTCGAAAAAATGGCTTGCAATACGGCAAGAGATGAGGTCGCGTTGGATGGCGGCCCGTTGATGAAGAAGGCTCCGGAATTCGGTTTCCCTTTGAACAGCGGCGCGACGCCGATCGTGGTGGTCGATCTGGAGCGCAAAGCCATCAAGAAAGTCCTGTTCAGCGCCACGCCCCTGAACGGCGTGGCCTACAGCGCGGACGGCAGCAAGCTCGTTTCCTTCGGCATGTCGCCCATTCGGGTGTGGGATGCGAGCAGGGACTTCGCGGCGCTGGGCGAGATCGAAAACCCGCCCGAGTGGCTCTGGCTGAACCAGCGAGGCATGAAGGTGGACATGTTGCATCCGCCACCCAACATTCCCCGGGGCAATGCGGGCAAGCTGGTTCCGGTTGCCGGCACCGACCTGATGTTCGGTCTTTCAGGCGATTTGTACCTGTGGAGCTTGACCGAGACGCACGCTATCGCTCATCTGCCAGCTTTTCCGGACGTTATGCGCATTGCGGCGCATCAGGCCAGCGATACCTTCGCTGTCGTGGATGACCGGCTCATTCATATCTACAAGTTGAATCGCAGCGCACTGAGCGCTCTGCGCAAGTGACGCACCAGGGAGTAGAAAAATCAATGTCGACCACACTCACGACCGCGCAACTGCTGGAGCTCACCCGCTCGCCATCGCCACCGCCGGGCTTTGTTGCCGTGTCTGGAACTCGATGGCCCTTGCCGCTGGTCCTCGTCGGCGAAGAACTAGGGCGCTGCCGCATGACGACTAAAACCTTTTTCGCCGGCATGGTGGTGTTGGCGCTTCTCCTCCTGAATGGCTGCAACGTGCGAGCCAAGCCAGTGATGGAAGAAACGGGCGTGCTGGAACTCCCCTACACCGTCCAGTCCCTGGCGTGGCATCCCGATGGCCGACTGCTGGCGGTGGGCTACTTCATGCGCGATGTGGTGGAACTGTGGGATGTGCACACGAAGAAGGCGGTGTTCTCGGTGCCAAGTAAGCGCTGGGTGGGGAATCATTCGGGGCAGGATCTGCTGTTCAGCCCGGATGGAAAGTATCTGATTGTCCAGGACTATCAGGACGTCAAGCACGGAGAACTCAAGGTTTCAGAAAGCATCGACGAGGCCGCGGAGATCGCAGCGCGAAATGACAAGGATCGCTATGTGCTCGCGCGGGTGTGGGACGTTGTCCAGCGGAGGGAAGTGGCCCAGATCAAGGGCCCGGGAACAAGGCGCATCGGTGCTACGTCAAGGGCTATGTGCGTGATGGCAAACGGCAGCACATTGGCCGTACTGCGTGCGACAGGCGTGGCGGTGTACAGCTTGCCATCCGGAGCGCTCGAAAGCGAACTCGATCTTGCACATCCGTTTCGCGACCAGCCAGAAGTTGGGCGCTCCTACGAAACGATGAGTTGCAACCCGATGCGCAATGAGGTTTCTTTGGGCGCACTGCAATTTTTTCGCGATGCAGAGAAGTTTGGCTTGACGAACTGGACGGGCGCAACGGCCATTGTCATTGCCGATCTTGAGCGCAATGCAATCAAGAAGGTCCTGTTCAGCCCCACTCCTCTCAACGGCGTGGCCTACAGCGCAGATGGCAGCAAGCTCGTGTCCTTCGGCATGTCACCCATTCGGGTTTGGGATGCGCGCACGGACTTTGCGGCGCTCAGCGAGATCGAGAACCCGCCCGAATGGCTCTGGCTCAACCAGCGAAGCATGAAAGTGGACATGCTGCATCCGCCACCCAACATCCCGCGCGGCAATGCGGGCGAGCTTGTTTCCGTTGCAGAAACCGACCTGATGTTCGGTCTTTCAGGCGACTTGTACTTGTGGAGCCTGCCCGAAAAACGAGCGATAGAACACCTGCCCGGATTCCCGGACATTTTTCGCATTTCCGTCCATCAGCCCAGCCTCACGTTTGGCGTTGCCGAGGGTCGCCGCGTTCATTTTTATCAGCTGAACAGCTCAGCACTGAGTACGTCGAAGAAATAGGAATAGGGAGTCAGCTATGTCATCCACACTTACCACTGCCCAGATGCTTGGGCTCGCCCGCTCGCCATCTCCGCCGCCGGGCTTTGTCGCTGTTTCACCTGGCCGGCTTGTATTGCCGGCAAGCCAGTATCAGGCCCGCATCAATTACCAAGCCTTCTTCCACCCCACCACGAACGAACTGATCATCACCGGCTCACCAAGGGCAATGCCACGCCTGGATCTGGTGACCCAAAAAGAGATTGAAGACCCCAACATCTTCTCGGACACTGTGCGCATCACCCGTGGCCCGCAGGCGGGCGGGTTCGGCGAGCCGGCCGTTCCTGTAAATCAGACCGTGATGCTGGTTCAGCATCTGACTGGCAACGACGAAAGTCCCTACCCCAACGCCACGGTCAGCTTCGCCGCCGAAGGTGCTGTCGGCCTCGCCTTCTCCGCAGCCTCCTATGAACTGCGAAACAGTTCCAACACCTCAGTCAACATCGGCAGCACCGTCACCCTGAACGCCTGGACCGGCCACTGGACGTCCGACGGCACCACCGACACGGGCGTGCTCGATGTCCGCACGCCCAACCCCGCCAACGGCGACCCCGGCATCGGCAGCCTGCGCGTCGGCCTCACACCCTGGAAGCCCGGTGGCGTCGTCGCCGCAGTGAACACCGGCAACGCCCAGCTGGCCGGCGGGCTGGCGATATCGGCACCCAGGGCGCGATGGCCATGGCCGAATCGCTGACCGGCAAATTGGGCGGCAAGGTCCTCGGCGAAGGCGCCGCCTGGATGGCGGACAAGCTCATCGGCAAGGGTGCCGAGGCCTTCACGGAACCGGCAGCCGACGCCGCCGCCAGCGCTGCCGCCAACTACATCGACAGCCCCGCGCGGGCCGTCAAGGCATTGGGCTGGCAGGCGAACCTCACGCCCGCCGAAACCATCCAGGTCGTTCAGCAAGGCATCGGGCTGGGCCAGTGGAACGTCATGCGCGGCCTGAGCCCCGCAGGCTATGCCGTCGACGGCACGTATTACGAAAACACCGGAACGGCCACGGTAGCCGGCGCCGGCAGCACGGCGGAAACCCGGCAACCCGCCGTGCAGGTCACCACCTGGCGCGACGAGGCGACCGGCGCCATCATGGAGGCGCGCATCTCCGGCCAACGAGTGGACGATCAATTCCAGGCCGGCACATCGAGCGTCTTCGCCTCGGGCATGGACGCCGCGGGGCGCATGATCCTGAAGGGGAGCGCGGCACAAAGCGTGGCCGACTACCAGATGCGCCCTGTTGCTTCGAGGGGTACTGACGCGCCCACTTCGGGAGATCCGGCTCTCGCACCTGTGGTGGTAGAGGCGGGAAGCGGCCTTGCCACCTACACCACCGTCAGCATCCAGACCCACGCCAATGGCGCGGCAAGCTTCGACTTCGTGGGCGAGGACGGCAGCCGCGCGTGGGTGATGCACAACGCGGAAACCGGTCACCGCACCGTGACCATCAACAGCGGGCAAGAGGTGGTGGGCGAGCCGCGCACCGTCATCTATGAACTTGACCGGAACGGCGGGCGCGTCGGAAACGAGCGCTACTTCGACGCCGTCGGTAGGCCGGTCAACGAACAAGGCGCGGCGCAGATGCCGCAGGCTGAGGTGGTCCCTGCGCCTGCACAGGCTCCTGCGCAGAAGGAATCCATTGCCCAGATCACCACGCATGAATCGCGCATCGTGCCCACGCCGGGCGGCATGAGCTTTGCCGAGGCGCACAAGCGCCGGGACGAGCCCGAGCAGATTTCTGCGGGCTCGTTGCAGCCGGTGGGCAAGCTCGATGAAATCCACCGGGCCAAAGGCGGCCCGTTGTACCGGGTGCACCAGGCGCAGGAGCAGACCCTGATGCGTGACCTGGAGATTGCGCTGGCGCAGGACAGGGATCGGTTCGGGAATGAACCGAGTCCTCAAAGGACGCTGCAGCCTTCGGTGAAGCGTACGCCGGAACGCGTGCAGGAACCCGTGCAGGAGCAGGCATTGGCCCCAAGCCGAGGAGAGCATGTGCCAAACCGTCAAGACGCCGCCGGGGAGCGCGCCGCCAGGCCCCCGGCTTCGCAGCCGATGGCCCAACCCGCTGCCGCAGCCATTGCGGCGGCGCAAGCCGAGACGGCCGCAGCGCAAGCCCGGGCGGCTGCGGCGCAGGCCGAATTGGCCGCGATGCGGCTGCAGGCGGCGCGCATGGCCGAGCAGCGCAGGCCAGACGGCCTGGAGCGACGCGATGAGAGGTATCCGATATCCGCAACGGCCATCATTGCCGCGGCTGACAAGAGCCGCCCGTTGCTGCGCGATTTCAGCGACCCGGGTCATCCGCAAAATGCGCTGTACAGCACCCTCAAAGACCTCCTTCCGAAGGGCACCTCCGAAGAACGCCTGGCCCAAGGCACGGCCGCCTGCCACCGGTCGAGCATTACGGAGAAAGACCTGTCGGGTATTTATATTGGCGACAAGTCGGTGGTCTTCGCCTCCCGCTCGCTCTTTGCCGTGCCAGCACAGATGGACATCAGCCAGCCCGCACCCAGCGTTCAGCAGAGCGATCAGCACATCCAGCAAACCGACCAGCAGCGGGGGCAAATAATGAGCGAGATTCGGGCACAGAACGCAGCGCAAGCCAACCAGCAGCAGGGGCCGGTGATGGGCGGCCCATGAGGATCGTCAGGCAGGTTTTTGCGGCCGCCCGCCGAAGATGGCCGTACCAATGCGAACCATCGTGCTACCCGCGCTGACGGCCGCCTCCAGGTCGGCGCTCATGCCCAGCGAAAGCGTGTCGACCTCGATGCCCTCGGCGCTGATGGCTTCGTAAACCGCACGCGCGCGCACGCACAGTTCGCGCTGGGCCGTGTAATCGGCCGCCGGTTCGGGAATGGCCATGAGCCCGCGCAGCTGCAAATGTGGCAAAGCCGCCACAGCGCGCGCAAGCGGCAAAGCCTCTTCCGGAGGCACGCCAGACTTGTTGGCGCCGCCGTCCACATTCACCTGCAGGCACACCTGGAGCGGCGGCAAATGTGCCGGCCGCTGCGCCGAAAGGCGCTCGGCAATCTTGAGCCGGTCGATGCTGTGCACCCAGTCGAAATGCTCGGCCACGGGCCTTGTCTTGTTGCTTTGCAGAGGGCCGATGCAGTGCCACTCGAGCTCCGCACGCAGATCTGAAAGCGCCTCGATCTTGTCCAGCCCCTCTTGCACATAGTTCTCGCCAAAGGCCCGCTGGCCTGCCCCGTGGGCCTCGCGCACGGCCTTCGGACCGAAGGTCTTGGACACCGCCAGCAGCCGGACTTCGGCCGGGTTGCGCCCCTCGGCGGCGCAGGCCTTTGCGATCCGGTTCTTTACTTGCTGGAGGTCGTCGCCAATCATCGTCATAATCGTCCAAAATCGTATCAAAACGTCACCGAACTCGAGCCGAGGAGCCCCGTGGACATTACCCAACTGCTGGCATTCAGCGTCAAGAACAAAGCCTCCGACCTGCATTTGTCGGCCGGCCTGCCCCCCATGATTCGCGTGCACGGCGACGTGCGGCGCATCAACGTCGATGCACTCGACCACAAGGCGGTGCACGCGATGGTGTACGACATCATGAGCGACACCCACCGCAAGCACTATGAAGAGTTTCTGGAGGTCGACTTCTCCTTCGAGATCGACGGCCTTGCCCGCTTTCGTGTGAACGCCTTCAACCAGGCACGCGGCGCGGCTGCGGTGTTCCGGACCATTCCTTCGAAGATCCTGACGCTGGAGCAGCTCAACGCGCCCAAGATTTTCGCGGACCTGGCGCTCAAGCCGCGCGGCCTGGTGCTGGTAACCGGGCCCACGGGCTCGGGCAAGTCGACCACGCTGGCCGCCATGGTCAACTACCTGAACGAAAACGAATACGGCCACATCCTCACGGTGGAAGACCCGATCGAATTCGTGCACGAATCGAAAAAGTGCCTCATCAACCAGCGCGAAGTCGGGCCGATGACGCTGTCGTTTTCGAACGCCCTGCGCTCTGCCCTGCGCGAAGACCCGGACGCCATTCTGGTGGGCGAGTTGCGCGACCTGGAAACCATTCGCCTGGCAATGACCGCGGCCGAAACGGGCCACCTGGTGTTCGGCACGCTGCACACCTCGTCGGCCGCCAAGACCATCGACCGGATCATCGACGTGTTCCCGGGCGAGGAAAAGGAAATGATCCGCGCCATGCTGTCGGAGTCGCTGCAGGCCGTTATTTCGCAGACGCTGTGCAAGACCAAGGACGGCCAGGGCCGCGTGGCGGCGCACGAGATCATGCTGGGCACGCCGGCCATTCGCAATTTGATTCGCGAAGCCAAGGTGGCGCAGATGTATTCGGCCATCCAGACCGGCCAGGGCTCCGGCATGCAGACGCTGGACCAGAACCTGACCGACCTCGTGCGCCGCAATGCCATTTCGGCTGCGGAAGCACGCGGCAAGGCCAAGATCCCCGAGAATTTCCCAGGCTGATCCACAGCCCTTCGGAGCACCGACATCATGGAACGCGATCAAGCCAGCCAGTTCATCAACGACCTGCTCAAGCTCATGGTGAGCCGCAACGGCAGCGACTTGTTCATAACCGCGGACTTTCCGCCCGCCATCAAGGTCGATGGCAAGGTAACCAAGGTGTCGCAGCAGGCGTTGGGCGCGCAGCACACGCTGGCGCTCACGCGCTCGGTCATGAACGACCGGCAAACGGCCGAGTTCGAGCGCACCAAGGAGTGCAACTTTGCCATTTCGCCAACCGGCATTGGCCGCTTTCGCGTGAACGCGTTCGTGCAGCAGGGCAAGGTGGGCATGGTGCTGCGGACCATTCCGGCCAAGCTGCCGACCATTGACGGCCTGGGCATGCCGCAGGTGCTGAAGGACGTGTCGATGACCAAGCGCGGCCTCACCATCATGGTGGGCGCCACGGGCTCGGGCAAGTCGACCACGCTTGCGGCCATGATCGACTGGCGCAACGAAAACTCCTACGGCCACATCGTTACGGTGGAAGACCCGGTGGAGTTTGTGCACCCGCACAAGAACTGCGTGGTAACCCAGCGCGAAGTGGGCATTGATACCGACAGCTGGGAGGCTGCGCTCAAGAACACGCTGCGCCAGGCGCCCGACGTGATCTTGATGGGCGAAATTCGCGACCGCGAAACCATGGAGCATGCCGTGGCTTTTGCCGAAACCGGCCACCTTTGCATGGCCACGCTGCACGCCAACAGCGCCAACCAGGCGCTCGACCGGATCATCAACTTCTTTCCCGAAGAACGCCGCGCACAGCTGCTGATGGACTTGTCGCTGAACCTGCGTTCGCTGGTTTCGCAGCGCCTGATTCCTACCGAAGACGGCTTGGGCCGCGTTGCCGCAGTCGAAGTGCTGCTGAACACGCCGCTCGTCTCGGACCTGATCTTCAAGGGCGAAGTGGGCGAGATCAAGGAGATCATGAAGAAGAGCCGGAACCTCGGCATGCAGACCTTCGACCAGGCGCTGTTCGACCTGTTCGAAAGCCACTCGATCACCTTTGAAGACGCGATTCGCAACGCCGACTCGGCCAACGACCTGCGGCTGCAGATCAAGCTCAACAGCCAGCGCGCGCGCAGCTCCGATCTTTCGGCCGGCACGGAGCATTTCGCGATTGTTTAGACGCCCCCCGAAGCGCCTTCGGCGCCTCCCCCCACTGGGGGGCGCACCCAGCGGCCCGGCAAAGCCGGTTCCGCGGGTGCGCTGGGTGAATCCGCTGCGAGACGAAGGCCGCTCATTGGCTTTAAGCTCTTGCCCATGAGCAGCATCAACACCCGAACCTACGAATCCACCCCCGCGCAGACGGTGGCCTTTCTGGGCCTTGGCGTCATGGGCGGGCCGATGGCCGGCCACCTGGCCAAGGCCGGCCACAACGTTACCGTGTACAACCGCACGCCCGCAAAGGCCGAAGCCTGGGTTGCCGAATTCGGCGCGCCGGGCCGCTTCGCCGCAACGCCGCGCGACGCCGCTGCCGGCGCAGACATCGTCTTCAGCTGCGTGGGCAACGACGACGACCTGCGCTCCGTGGTGCTGGGCCCCAACGGCGCCTTCGCAAGCATGAAGAAAGGCGCCGTGTTTGTCGACCACACCACCGCTTCGGCCGACGTGGCGCGCGAGCTTTCGAGCGCGGCGCAGGCGCTGGGCCTGCACTTCATCGACGCCCCGGTTTCCGGCGGCCAGGCCGGCGCGCAGAACGGCGCGCTTACCGTGATGTGCGGCGGCGACAAGGCGGGCTTCGAGCGCGTCAAGCCGGTCATCAACGCCTTTGCGCGCGCCGTTACCCTGCTGGGCGCCAGCGGTGCCGGCCAGCTTGCAAAAATGGTCAACCAGATTGCCATTGCCGGCCTGGTGCAGGGCCTATCCGAAGCCATTGCATTCGGCCAGCGCGCCGGCCTTGACATGAAGGCGGTGCTCGAAGTGATTGGCAAAGGCGCCGCGCAAAGCTGGCAAATGGACAACCGCGGCAAGACCATGATCGAAGGCAAGTTCGACTATGGCTTTGCGGTCGACTGGATGCGCAAGGACCTGGGCCTGGTGCTCGACGAGGCCAAGCGCAACGGCTCGCGCGTGCCGGTTACCGCGCTGGTCGACCAGTTTTATGCCGACGTGCAGCAAGCCGGCGGCAGCCGGTGGGACACGTCCAGCCTGATCATCCGGCTCAAATAAAAAAAGCCCGCGCAAGCGGGCTTTTTGTTTGCCTGGCCTGGCGTTCGCCAGAGATCAGCGCACGGGCGTAGTGGTTACGGCACCCGGCTGGCCGGCCGGCGGCAGCGGCTCCATCGGCGGCAGCGGCACGCGCGAAGACGACGACGAAGGCGCCGGAGCCACCGAAGTGGGTGCCGGCGCAGGCGCAGCCCCCGTGCCGCCGCGCTGGGCCTGGCTGGCCAGTTCGGCCTCGCTCACGATCTCGACCACGCGCACCACCTTTTGCACACCGGCAATGCCGCGGGTGATTTCGGTTGCGCGGTCGGTCTCGCGGCGCGTGGCAATGCCCATCAGGTAGACCACGCCGCGTTCGGTAACCACCTTGAACGAATTGGCGAAGATGTCCTTGGCGTCGAGCAGCGATGCCTTGACCTTGCCGCTGATGAACACGTCGTTCGAGCGGTCCTGGAAGGTGCTGGGCTGGCCGATGGTGAGCTCGTTGACCACCGTGCGCACGTTGTCCACGCGCTGCACCACCTCTTCGACGCGGCGGCGGTCGGCCTCGTTGCCCACGGCGCCCGTCAGCAGCACCTGGCGGTTGTAGCTGGTCACGCTCACGTACATGTTGTCGTTGGCAATCTCGCGCACGCGGGCCGCTGCGCGCAACTCGATGCCCTGGTCGTCCAGTTGGGCGCCGGAGCTGCGGCGGTCGGTTGCCACCATGCCCACGCCCATTGCGGCCGCGCCGCCCACCACAAGCGGCACGCAGCCGGAAAGCCCGGCAACCAGCACGGCTCCCGAGGCGAATGCAATGGCGAGGCGTTGGAATGGTGTCGTCGTCATGTGGAAGCTTCCTGTTCTCCGAGTAGCTGGGCATCCACGCCGTCGCACAGGCAATGCAGTGCGAGCAGGTGGACTTCGTGGATGCGTGCCGCACGCTCGTGCGACACACCAATCTGAACATCAGTTTCGCGCAGCGCGCGGCCGATGGCGCCGCCGGTGCCGGTGCTGCCCGCGGCGGGCGGGGCGGGCTGGCCGATGCTGGCATTGCCGAGCAGGGCCACCACCGTCATGTCGCGCTCATGCGCAGCCAGCACCGCGGCCAGAACCGCCGCCGAGTGCCCGCTGGCGCTGATGGCAAGCAGCACGTCGCCGGCCTGGCCAAGCGCACGCACCTGGCGGGCAAAACGGTCGGCGTCTATTGCGTTGGCGCTGTCGGCCGCGGGGTCGGTGCTGTCGCCGGGCAGCGCAATGGCGCCCAGCTCGGGCCGCTCGCGTTCGAAGCGGCCCACAAACTGCGCCGCGAACTGCGCGGCAAGCAGGCCCGACACGCCCGCACCGCAGGCCAGCACCTTGCCGCCGCTCGTCACGCACGCCAGGATGGCCTGCATGGCTTGCGATATGGGTTTGCTGAGGACTGGGCCGGCCTGGTATTTAAGGTCGGCGCTATCGATGAAATGTTGCTGAATCCGTTGCTCGAGCATGGGGCGGGATGATACCGGGGGGCAATGAAACAAGACGTTTGCGGTGTGGAGCCTCCAGCGGGCGTCGAGTTCCCGCGCCGCCGCCAAAGACGCTAGCCCGCGTCGAACGCCCCCTGCAGCCAGGTAATGCGCTCTTCGACCAGCACCACGTCGAAGCGGCATGGCGGCAGCGTGCGCAGCCCGTTCAGGTAGTGCCGCGCCGCAAAGATGATGCGCCGTTGCTTCACGCCCGTGATGCTGCCGCCGGCACCGCCATGCGAGCCCGTGCTGCGCTGGCGAACCTCGACGAACACCAGCGTTCCGTCGCGCGCATCGCGCATGATCAGGTCGATCTCGCCGCCTCCGCGCCCGGGCGTTCGATAATTGCGGGCAACCAGCGCCAGGCCGGCATTTTGAAGATGGTCGAGCGCGGCGTCTTCCGCCGCATCGCCCCGATGCTTCGTCGTGATGGTTTTCATGCTTGCTCCCTGCCGGCTATTTTTTTGCTTCTTCGGAGAAACCCATTGGCTTCACTCGCCCCCGCCACCTTCGGCGCCGCTCTTGCGGCAGCGCGCGATGCCTCGGGTGCGCAGCATTATCCGCAGGGCACGCTCTACGTGGTGGCCACGCCCATCGGCAACCTGGCCGACATCACCCTGCGCGCGCTGCATGTGCTGCAGCTTGTCGACGCCGTGGCCTGCGAGGACACGCGCCACACCCAAAGCCTGCTGCGCGCCTACGGCATCGACCGGCCCAACGCCCAGCTGCTGGCCGTGCACCAGCACAACGAGGCCGAGGCCGCGCAGGCCGTGGCCGCACGGCTTGCACAGGGTGAGCGCATTGCCTACGTAAGCGACGCCGGCACGCCGGGCGTAAGCGACCCCGGCGCGCGGCTGGTGGCGGCCGTGCGCGCGGCCGGCCAGCGCGTGCTGCCCCTGCCGGGCGCCAGCAGCGTGACCACGCTCATCGGTGCGGCCGGCCTGGTGGCCGACGGCGGCGACGGCAACGCCAGCAGCGCCTTCGTGTTCGCGGGCTTCCTGCCGAGCAAGGCAGGCGAGCGCGACACTGCCGTGCAGGCGCTTGCGCAAGAACCCCGCGCGGTCGTGCTGCTGGAGGCCCCGCACCGCATCGAGGCTTTGGCGCGCGCACTCGCGGTGCTGGGCGAGCGGCCCATTACCGTGGGGCGCGAGCTCACCAAGCAATTCGAAGAAATTGCGACCGTGCCCGCCAACACCCTGCCCGACTGGTTTGCAGCCGGCCGCGACCGCACGCGCGGCGAGTTCGCGCTGGTGCTGCACCCCATGGCAGTGGTCGGCGACGACGGCGCCGAGGGAGAACGCGTGCTGCGGCTGCTGCTGGCCGAACTGCCCGTAAAAACCGCCGTGCGCCTGGCGGCCGAGATCAGCGGCGCGCCGCGCAATGCGCTGTATGAAACGGCGCTGCGCATTCGCAACGACGGCGACGCGGCTGGCGACGCCGAATAACCTCAGCCATCCAGCTCCGCATAGCGCCTGAAGATTCCGTCTTCATTGAACGCGATGCGGCGCGGGCTTTGCAGGTAGTCGTGCACGCGCTGGCGGCGCTTGACGTTGTCGTGCAGCTTTTCGACCCGGGGCGTGTCGGCCAGCGCCCTTGCAGCAGCCTTCGGGAATGCATAGCGCAGCCCATCCACCAGCTGGAACAGCGACAGGTCGGCGTAGGTGAGCACATCGCCCACAAGGTGCGCCGGCCCCGCGGGGTTGCGCTGCAGCACCCGCTCGAACCAGTTCAAGAATTTTGGAATGCGCTCTTCGCGAAAGGCCCGCGCCCGCTGCACAGCCGCGTCGCGCTGGTCTTCGTAATAGGCGCCGGTGGATATGGGATGGTGCGTGTCGTGCGCCTCGGCCACCACGTCGGCAATGGTGAGCTGCAGCTGGTGCGTCCACAGCCCGTCCGATTCGCCGACGCCCGCAAGCCCCAGCCGCGGCCCAAGGTACAGCAGAATGGCCGCCGTCTGCCCGACGACGATGTCGCCGTCGATGAGAAACGGCGGTGCGAACGCTGGGCGCACGATCTCCGGGTCGTCGAGCCGGCCGCCCAATGCAGACTCGCCGCCGCCCTTCGACTCCGGCAGCCGCGCCACGTCCACGTAATCGGCACCGGCCGCCTCGAGCGCGAGTCGCACGAATTCGCCTCGGCCCTGGATGGTGGGCCAGTAGTGAAGTTGGTAGGTCATGCGGCCATGGTGTCAAAGTCTGCGCGGCCCTGCAACCGCCCCGCGCTCACGCCCCTAGAGCCCCTCGGCAAGCTCCACGGCCCTGCGCTTTGCGGCGGCTCTTGCATCGGCATCGACCTCTGGCCCCATCAGCGTTTTTTCGACGATGACCGAACGCACTTCGCGCACGCCGATAAAGCGCAGCCATGTCTCGATATAGGGCAGCTGAAAGTCGAGTTTGTGCGCGGAGCCGTCGTTGCCCAGCGGATAGTCGAGCCCCCGCGCGCAGACCACCGTTGCCATGCGCGTCTGCAGCAAGCCCGAGAGGCCCGATGCGTCGAAGCGAAAAAGCACGTCTTTGTGCGAGACCACGTCGATCAGCTGCTTCAGCTTGTAGGGAATGCCAAAGTTCCAGAGCGGCACCGCAAGCACGATGTGGTCTGCCGTGTGAAAGGGCGCGGCAATGCGCCGCACTTCGTCCCACGCCGTTTGCTGCGCGGCGGTGAGCGGCACACCGTTGATGCCGGCGTACTTGGCGTCGAGCATGTCTTGCGACAGCTCGGGCAAATCCATCGTCCAGGGGTTCAGCGTGGTCAGGCGGCACTGCGGGTGCATGCGCCGCACCTCGTCGATGAACGCGCCCGCCACTTCGGTGCTGGCGGAGCGCGCCTTGCGCGGCGACGTTTCGATGTAGAGCAGTTCTTTCATGGCGTGTGTGCAGGGTGATTGGTTGCGGTGAGCCGAGGCTAGGCACGCCGCACAAAGCACACAAGCAACATAATTTGCAGACATTCAGAACCATTTGCACTGAACCGCCATGCTGGACTCCCAACTGCTGCGCGCCTTTGTCTCGGTTGCCGACCACGCCAGCGTGACCCGCGCGGCCGACGCCATGCACCTGACCCAATCGGCCGTGAGCGCGCAGATCAAGCGGCTGGAAGAGCAGCTGGGTTGCCGCGTGTTCGAGCGCACCACCCGCTCGCTGCAGCTCACCGCGCAAGGCAGCGTGCTGCTGAGCTATGCCCGGAGCATTCTCAGCCTGCAGCAGCAGGCCGTCTCCAGGCTTGCGGCGCCGCGCCATGCGCCGACCACGCTGCGCCTAGGGTGCTCTGAAGGGTTTCCGAGCGAATGGCTGTTTGCCGCGCTGGCGGGCTTTCGCAGCCGCAGGCCGGGCGTGCATGTGGAAGTAACCTGCGGCATCAGCACCGTGCTTGCCAGGCAGGTGCGCGAACGCTCGCTCGACCTGATGGTCGGCACCGTGTGCGATGCCGGGAGCGACACCGAAACCCTTTGGATGGAACCGCTCGTCTGGGCGTTTTCAGAAAAGTCGCTGCTCGACCCCGAGGGGCCGATTCCGCTCGCCTTTCTTTCGGAGCCCTGCCCTTTTCGTGAAGCCGCGCTGGCGTCGCTGGCGGGCCATGGCGCGACCAACTGGCAGATTGTGCTGACCGCGCAGGGCTCGAGCGCGTTGACGGCAGCGGCCGTTACCGGGCTGGCCATTACTGTGCTGACGCCCTCGGGCATGTCGCCGGGGCTGAAGGCCATTGCGGCGGGGAGCTTTTTGCCGGTGTTGCCGCCGGCGCGGTTTGTGATTCAGCGCGGTGGGAGCGGCACCGCGCCTGAGGCGCTGTCGGCGCTGGTTGATGAGGTGCGGGAGGCCTGCTTTCGGTGGAGGGGGTCGCGCGCGGGCGCGACCGGGGTATAGCGCCGTGCGAGCGGCGCTGCACCGGTGACAACTTACCGGTTCGGGTTTCGATCATCCTGCGCGCGAATCCGCCGGCCGCCGGCCACGCCAGCTTGGTGGACGATAGCCAACTCGCAATGCCGCCAAAAACCCACGCCTTCCAGCTCGCCGGGAAGGTCGCTCTGTGCAAGGCGGTAGAACCCCAGCACCACTCCCTGCGCGAATGCGGAGATCAGTGGCTCCGCGTCCTCGGCACCCGTCAAGCTGCGGCGGATCAGTTTGCCGCCAATCGCCATCAACTTGAGCGTGCGGCTCGAGGCGGTTGCGGTGCTTTCCTTGGGGACTCGCAAAGACCAAAGCCCCGAGCCGAGCGTCCACACCGATAGACGCGGAAATTCTTTGCGCCGCGTCTCCTCGACGCCGCCCTGCCTCGCGCGAATTTCACTGGAGGCACGATGGTCATCCAGGGTTTTGCACGCCATCAAAGCCCTGTTGAAAGGCGTATCTGGAGAGAGGCAAGAGAGAGGCTTGAGTCTGCCTTCATTCCGTTTCATGGGAACGGCCCTCAATAGCTTGTTCTCCTTCCAACCCGATGTCTGGCTTGACCCCGCAAACCGAACACCACCGGGCAAACAGCAGCACGTCAACGAAGTTCTCGCCACGTTCAAGCTTGGAGACATAGGACTGGCCCACGCCCAAGGCTTCGGCCATCTGCGCCTGCGTTAGTCCGGCCGTCACCCGAAGGCTACGCATTAGATTGCGCAGCGCTTCGTATTCAGCGTGATAAAGAGAAACGGCCATGCGCCCATGGTCTGGCTCATTCAGGAATAGTCGTAACGCGACTTTTCGAGTTGCGATTCAACACTCAAAAAACCAAAACAAGAGCGATGTAAAGAAATTAACCAGGGCAACTTGAATGATTGATCAAGTCGCCGATCGAGCCGTCCAGAGATTGGATCTCACGAGCAGTACGGCAGCTATCTGGAACAAGTTCGATACTTCTGTTGAAGCCACAGCGGCGTAGTAGCTCGTATGCATCACTTGCTGCTGTTCGACTGTGACTGCAGGCCTCGTACTATGCGTGAACCACCACTGATGTGCTTTGTCTTCGCTTGGGCAAACAGCCCCGTCCGAGTCGTCTCGTGGGAGCGTGTAGATCTGCGGAGCTCGTGAGTCGCGACCTACCGGGGGGCAGACGGACAGATCGTGTGGAAATCACAACGGGCGCATTGGTGACCGATGACCGGCGTGTTGTCGCCAGTGACGAAACGCTGTGCCGCCTTGTATGCCTTGGTCATTTCAATTGCCTTAGAGCCCTCTACTTGGTCGATCTTCTCCGAAAGCACATGGTGAAGCGACATCGACGTAGGTCCCGGTAAGTCCAGCCCACGAAGCACCGGATTCATGATGGTCTTGAAGTCGCTGATGCCACGACGAGAGAACCTCAGGATTGCGTACTCGGTTCCGCCATAAGTCCCATTAATGCGAAAACCCCATGGCATCTGCAGCTTTAGTTCGCCGATGGTGGCCGAGGCCTGATCGAATCGCCCCCCTCGCTCCCGCAAGGTCTCCACCTGGCGCTCACCTCTGTCAAGCGCATAGAGCGCGTCGGCCCACAGAGAGGGGTCTTCGACCGCAGTGGGCAGCTTTCGGCTCATCCAGGCTGCACCCAGCGCCTCCTCTGTCGAGCCCGAGGCACCCGAGGAGAACGCCTTGAGCGCCTCCATCACTGCCCATCGGGCGCGCAGCGACACGTCGATATCAGACTCACTTTGCAGCTCCAGGACGTGGCTGTACCAGTAGCGGAGCGAACAAATTGCGTAGCTATAGAAATCCTCAAAGCGCAACACCGTCGGCGCAACAAACGCCCCATTCGTCGCCACTTTCGCAGTGGTCAGCGAAGACCCGCCGTATGCCTTTGAAAGGTACTTCTTGGGATAGTGGTCCAGCTGGGGTGCGGCCGAGTTCTTAAACTTATTGTCTTGATAGAGATACAGATACCGCTTAGCTCTCGAGACGGCCACGTAAAGCAGGTTGTTCCGTTCGACGGATTCCTCAAATTTGTATTCTTCCATGCTGCTACCGAGAGCCTCGGGCGGCACGATGTCGAGAATTCCATCTGGCCTCCAACTGGGTTCGCGGCTTCCGTAGCTATCCGCACTCACGAAGCCCACATGCACGGCCTCAAACTCCAGTCCTTTGCTGCCGTGAACTGTCATCACGCGGATGCCGTCGAGTACGGCCGCTTCCGGCGGAAGCTCACGCTGACCTTGGGCATCGCCGATTCGCTGCCGCAGCCGTTGTCGCAGTAGATACCGTGACAGCCTCGATTCCTTCACCTCACCGTCGCCGTTTCGCACGCTGTAGGCGAACTGCAAGAGGGCAATGCGACTTACCCAGGCTCGAACGCTAGTGTCAGCGGTAGGCGGGAGGCCGAAGCGCTTGTCCAGCAGGAGATGGCAGATGAATACCCAGGGATTGGAGCCATGCTGAAACTGTCCGATGAGGTCTCGGAGATTGACCACCACCTCGAGTGCGCGAGGGCTGAGGCCCGGGGGTGGGGCGTGAATCCAGCGCCCCCTCTGGAAGGCCACATCGTTCTCGGCAGCCTTTAGCAGAACGTCTACGTCAGCCAGCGGCATGTTGAGGGTCGAAATCCCCGACAAGCCGATCAGTGCCTTGGGTCGGCGTTCAACGAGGAGTTGGATGAGGCAGAGGATGTGCTTGACCTGGGCCCGCGCGGTCAGATCTCCGATGTAGATGATGGGAAGCCCCGCCTGCTCCAAAAGCTCCGCGGCACGCTCTACGTCGCTCGACCTGCGGCAAAGCACCGCTTGGTGACCGAAAGGTACTCCGTTGGCCTGCAATTCGTTGATGTGTTCAAAGACTGCTCCGAGCAGGGCATCGCCGTCGCGGCAGGTGACAACCACCGGCTTTAGCCCCGATGCACCATTGGTCGCAACGACCTCATCGAGCCTCAACGTGCTCTCGAGAGTGTGATTACGGCCAATCTGCTGCGTGAGGTCGACGACCTCCTGCGAACTTCTCCGGTTGAACGTCAAGGGATAGCGCTGGATTGAAGTCCCGGCGGCGTGCGCCTTGAACTCGACGTCGAACTTTTGAAGGCTTTTGAGTGAAGCGCCGCGCCAATGGTGAATAGCTTGCCGAACATCGCCCACCACCCAAATATGCTTCTTGTGGGCCAGCTGACGAAGCAGTTCGACCATGGCCTGCGTGACGTCTTGGTATTCGTCCACGAGGACGTATTGGAAGCGGTCGGCCAACTCGATGAATGGCGTCCTATCGCCTTTTAGTGCAATCGCCGGCTTCGAGATGAGGTCCACGAAGTCGACAGCTCGGCGCTCGTTGAGCAAGGTCTCGTGGAGCTCGAAAAGGGTGGCCACATCCAGGCGCTTTTGTTGTAGCTCCTCGTCTTCGACCTCATTGCTTTCTACAAAGCCCCTGTATGCAGCCGGGGAGACCATTTCCTCCTTGAGCCTCGTGATGCCGTCGCTGACGGGCCCAAGCCAGTCATACGGGTCTTCAACACGCAGGAAGTACCCGAGCTTGACGCGCGGCAGCGCCTTGACCAGATTGGTCATAGATCCCATCAAGTCCGACACGTGAAGGTCCGAGTCCAGTTTGAAGTGCTGGTGGTACTTCCGCAGGAACTCCAGTCCGAAGGAGTGGAATGTGCCCGCCCAGATATCGGAAGCATCGGCAATTCCAGCGCTTCGCAGGCGTTCGACCAATTCCAGCGCCGCTTTGTTGGTGAACGTGAGGACCAAAATTTGGCTCGGATGCACATGCTTCTCTTCCACCAAGTATTTGACTCGATGAATGAGCGTCGTGGTCTTGCCTGTACCGGGTCCTGCGACCACATTGGCCGCGCGTTCTTCGGCTCTCGCCGCCGCTAACTGATCGGAGCTCGGTTTACTTAGCGGGCTCGGGGTCGCGGTTGACTCCGGAAGGAGAAGACCATCGAGCATTTGTTGCCTAGCGAATTCCAGTGGCAAGCCAAGCTCAGTGGCAGCATCTGCCGGCCCCTTCCCGGCCAATGCGAATTGCCGGGCGACATCTCTTGGTAAGAGCAACTCGCGGGCGAAGACATTTGCTTGGAGTTCTGCCCGCTCTCGCGCGCCATAGGCTTCGACCTTGAGAACCGCTGGGCCGCCGGCGCTGCCCGACAAAGCGCTCAGGTGCGCGACAGTCGTGGCCGGCTTCGTAGCATCAAGAAAGAAGTGCCCGAGCTCATGGGCGACAAGACCACAGAACTCGGCACTCCATTTGTCCACCTCGGTACTCACATAGATGAACATTTGATCCCGCTGGAGAACAGCGGTCCCGCCCCCAAGGTCAGGATAGGTCGGCGGCACGGGCTCAATCGCAATGTTTAAGACCGACTCGACTTTTTGCAGCAGGTCTTTGGCCGCCATCGGGGTCTGCGCATGCAGGGGGTCCAGCTTCGCTCTGGTTGCAAGTGCTTCATTTCGAGCGCGCTGGAAGGGACTCATGCTTATCAGACTCCTAGTTCAAGAAGAGCTTTCGCGTCTTCCGGGGAAAGGCTCAACGCCTTCACAGCGGTGGTCCAAGTCGTAGGTGCCATAGAGAGCTCGGGCTTTCCGGCCTCCGCTTTGAATGCGGGTACCAGCCTCCGGTCAAAGCTACCCCGGAACACAGTGGGCAGCAGAGACTCGGGCGCTTCCAAGGCTAAGGCAAGTTTGGGAAGCAATTTCCTTGGTGCGCGTACGCTCCCTGCGAGGATGCCCGATACGAGAGGAACGGCAAAAGGCTGAAGTCCGAGCTTCGAAACCAGACTTCTAACCGCCGGCCCCCTGCACTTGGAAATCCGAGATTTGAGGGGCTCAAGCAGCCTTTGCATCGCAATGCCATGGGCCGCGCACAGCACGGTCAACTCGGAGACAGACTTCTCGTACTCCTTTGCGGTTGACCGCAGCCGCATGGCGTGGCCTGGGTCCAAGCGCACCATTACCTGCTCGGTGTTGGAGTCATCCCATTCGTGTAACTCGTTGGAAAGCACATCGAATAGCGAGGTGGGGCTCGCGTAGAGCGACCTCGCAACGAAATCTTCAAATCCGAAGACAACGAATCGCCGGCATACGTCGGCGAAGCTCGTCGACTCGGTGGCGGCCAACTCGCTGAGATGTTCCTTGAGGCGGGAAGGCAATGAAGCACCAAGGGTCTGTTGCTTCGCCTTGAAAAGCGTGCGCTCTGAAGAAGACGTCTCCGTTAACAGTTCTACGCCGGCAAGAGTGGAACTCATCTGAATTGATTCGTGTTGTTGTGCGGACGAAGCCACATACGACGCCAAGTCAACGAGAACCAGTCGAATCGCTTCATCAGGAGATGTCGCCGTCACTTCGCGCTTCGAAGAGCCTTGCGTGTCATAGGAAACACAAATATGACCGTCAGGGGTCGCCTTCAAATGGACTGTTCTAAGAATGCTAGAAAATGTATCTGGGAGTCGGCGCAAGAGCGCTTGCGCTTGGGCGAGGTCTACTGGGTTAAGCGTGGTTTGCATTGACACCTCCTTGGCTGCGGGGAAGCAAGCCCATTGACGCAAGTGTAGTTGTATATCAATAATGTATCAACCTTGGGGAGATTTTATGACTGCGCCGAAGTTGGGTGCGGCCATTAGGACCGCCGTCGCAGCTTGGGAGCTAGCGACCCCATTTGAGCAACGAGCAGACTCCATCGCTGACCCTGGAAAGCTTGCTGGCGAGCTGGCGAGCAGCGTGGAAGAAATGCTCATTGCCGCTGGCGAAGATCCGGCGGCAGTCCGTCAGGAAGTGCTGTCAGCGCCGTTCGTGATCTTGACCAACGTGTTCGAGCCAAATCATTTGCCCGAGACGCCAGACTGGTTCACGCCTGTTCCGGACGCCGCCGGCACTTACACGGGTCGCGTTGCGGCCGTCGCTGCCCAAGCTTTCCTCGGTCTGGAAACCGTGTCGTACGGATCCGAGAACAGCGGGGAACTGTTCGTCAGCCTGACGGCGATTCCCGGCGAAGGTAGGTTCGCGCGCAAGTCCCAGGGGGGACTGCGCGGGCACACGGACGGCGTGAGCTTTCCGTTCAATGGCGAGAGCGACGCGTCCAATGCGCGAATCGCACCGTCGCCTGACGTGGTTACCCTGGTCGGCCTCAGAAATCCGAAGTCCGTGCCGACGACGGTGATGGTGCTCCAACAGGCCTTAGGCAAGCTGTCGCCCGAAGACATTCTCGAACTAAAGCAGGCGCAATTTTCCATCGGGTCGCAAACGACCTTCCTTGAAGGCATGCACGACATTCTCGGGGACGTACATACCGCCATCGACGAACCGGTGCTCAAAGATGCTGCCATCGGCACGATTGTTCGGTTCAGCCATTCAAACGTCTCGCCAACTGAACCTGGCGGCGCTGCAGAGAAGGCAGCGGAGAATTTTGCGACGGCCTGCAGCGAAGTAGCCCAGGCCGTGGCGATCCAGCCCGGAGACGTGCTGCTCGTGAGCAACAGGCTGTGCCTGCACGGCCGCGGGGAAGTTGGGGGGGAAATCGGCGGGCAATCGAGGTGGTTGCTGCGGACCTACGGGCTGGACACTTCGCACCTGGATAACAGTCGTCGCCACCTCGGTGACCGGCCGGCTCACGTGCTCTTTCCCTAACGCGAGGGCCCGCCTGGTCGGGACTTGCCACGCGTCGCGTGAAGTCTAGCGACTGCAGTCAAATCTGAAACCGACTTTGCGGCCGACTTGAACGCGATCACCCAAGCGCTTGTCGGGACTCTTCGTCATCGTTCCGACGCTAAGACTCGAACCTCGATTTTCGTACGTCGACCGGCGCTCCAACTTCCATGGCATTCTGTGGAGTTCCTCAGACCAAATCTGTCGATAGATAACGCTCGCCCAGGCGAGAAAAGCAAAAAGACCGGAAGCTTTTGGAGCTTCCGGTCTTTGAAAATTTGGTCCCGCCGCCAGGAATCGAACCTGGATCTCAGCCTTCGGAGGGCCGAATTCTATCCGTTGAAATACAGCGAGGAATCTGGGTTCCGGCAGAACCGGAGCCACGCATTATCGCCTATCAGGCGGCGACTTCTTCTGCTTCGTTTCCGACACCGGCGGTCGAGTTCCGTTCAAAACCCAGGCCGGCCAGGTAAACGCGAAAGGTGCGCCTGCCGGTAGACACCAGCTCGAAGGCGGTGGGGTCGAGCAGCCAGTTCTGTATGAGCCCGCTCAGCAGTGCGTGCAGGCCCTGTGCGGCCACGTGGCCGGGCACGGGCAGCTTGACCTGGTCGCGGCGGGCGGCCAGGCGCAGGGCTTTTTCAAAATCGGTCACGCAAGCGTTGCGCGCGTCCAGGTGGCGCTGCTGCACCGATGCCATGTCGTGCGTGTATTCAACCTTGTGGGTGGCCACGTCGAACACGCGGCGCACCTGGGGGTCGGTGGTCATGAGGGTAAGGGCGTGCACCATGCCCTCTTCAATCTCGGCCAGGGGGTCGTCGGTGCCGGCGGCCGCGGCGGCCCGGGGGCCGGCTTCCAGCGGCAAGATAACGCGCTCCATCATGGCGTTGAACAGATCGGCCTTGTCCTTGAAGTGCCAATAAATTGCGCCACGGGTCGCGCCGGCCTGCTGCGCAATTTGCTGCAGCGAGGTTTGCGAAACGCCCTGCGCCTGAAACAGCAGCTCCGCGGCATCGAGCAACCGATTCCGTGTAGCCAGTGCTTCTTCCTTCGTACGACGTGCCACCAAGTCTCCTGATTTGTAAAGCCAAGCCCTTTCCGAACCATGGGGCCATTCAATGCTGTCACTATACATCCATGAATGTATGTAAACTATCGGGCTTCCCCGATGGCCCGGCTGTTTATGCTGGTTTTCTGTTCGCAGTGCGAACGGGCCATCTCCTGTCTTTGCTTCAAAGGATTCGCATGCCTCTCCTGCATGTTTCGCGTCAATCTTCGTTCTCGCCGCGCCTCGCGATCGTGGCCGCCGTTGTGGTGCTGACGCTCGCGGCCTGTTCCAAGGGCGATGCGCCCGCCGGCCCGGGCGGCGCAGGCGGTGGCGGCGCCCGCCCGGCGCCTGAAGTGGGAGTGGTGGTTGCCACGCCAACAGACGTGGGCTTGGTAACCGAGCTGCCGGGCCGGCTGGAGGCCTCGCGGGTGGCGCAGGTTCGCGCCCGTGCCTCGGGCATTCTGCTGAAGCGCGAGTTCCGCGAAGGCAGCGACGTAAAGGCCGGCCAGCTGCTGTTCCGCATCGACCCGGCACCGCTGGTGGCGGCATCGCAAAACGCGCAAGCCACGCTGGCCCGGGCTGAGGCCAACGCCGTGCAGGCCAAGGCACTGGCCGACCGCTACAAGCCGCTGGTCGAGGCCAACGCGGTAAGCAAGCAGGAATACGCAAACGCAGTGGCCGCGCAAAAAACGGCCGAGGCCGATGTGGCCGCGGGCCGCGCCGCCGTGCAAACCGCCAAGATCAACCTGGGCTACGCCGACGTAACCTCGCCCATTGCAGGCCGCATCGGCCGCGCGCTGGTAACCGAAGGCGCACTGGTGGGCCAGGGCGACGCAACCGAGTTGGCCGTGGTGCAGCAGATCAACCCGATGTACGTGAACTTCACGCAGTCGGCCTCCGACGTGCTCAAGCTGCGCCGCGCACTGGCTGCGGGCCAGTACAAGCGCGCCAACGGCGAAGAGGCTGCCAGCATCACGGTGGTGCTCGAAGACGGCACCGACTACACGCTGCCGGGCAAGCTGCTGTTCTCCGACCTGACGGTGGACCAGGCCACGGGCCAGGTCACGCTGCGCGCCGAGGTGCCCAACCCGAAGGGCGAGCTGCTGCCCGGCCTGTATGTGCGCGTAAAGCTCGAGCAGGCGCAGGCCACCAACGCAATCACCATTCCCCAGCAGGCGGTTACGCGCACGCAGCAGGGCGACACGGTGTCGGTGGTCAGTGCCGACGGCAAGATCAGCCAGCGCACGGTGAAGATCAGCGCCGCCAAGGACAACCAGTGGGTGGTGCTCGAAGGCCTGAAGGCGGGCGAACAGGTAATGGTCGACGGCTTCCAGAAGCTGCAGATGATGCCGCCCGGCACGCCGGTAAAGGCAGTGCCATGGACCAAGCCGGCGCCCAACGGCGCGGCAAAACCGGCAGCG
This sequence comes from Variovorax sp. 3319, assembly GCF_031456585.1. NCBI lineage: Bacteria > Pseudomonadati > Pseudomonadota > Betaproteobacteria > Burkholderiales > Comamonadaceae > Variovorax > Variovorax sp. 3319. The sequence goes on along the minus strand of NZ_JAVDUZ010000002.1, from coordinate 78,676 downwards.
CCGGCGGCGTCTGCCGCAGCGGCGCCAGCCAGCGGTGCGGCGGCTGCGCCGGCCGAAAAGAAGTAATAGCAGGAGCGCGCCCGCATGGCCAAATTCTTTATCGACCGCCCGATCTTCGCCTGGGTGATCGCCCTGTTCGTCCTGGTGATGGGCGGCGTGGCAATTACCCAGCTGCCGATCTCGCAATACCCGCCGGTGGCACCGCCGGCCATCGTGATCAACGTGGCGTACCCCGGCGCCTCGGCCCAGACGCTCGAAGACAGCGTGCTGTCCGTGGTCGAACGCGAAATGAACGGCTCGCCGGGCCTGATCTACATGGAATCGGTGGCCCAGGCAGACGGCACCGGCACCATCACCATCAGCTTCGAGGCGGGCACCAACCCCGACCTTGCGCAGGTGGACGTGCAAAACCGGCTTTCGCGCGCAACGCCGCGCCTGCCGGCAGCGGTAACGCAGCAGGGTGTGCGCGTGGACAAGTCGCGCAACAACTTTCTGATGTTCGTGATGCTGTCTTCGGACAACCCGCAGTTCGATCCGGTGGCGCTTGGCGACTATGCCGCGCGCAACGTGGTGCCCGAACTGCAGCGCGTGGTGGGCGTGGGCCAGGCGCAGCTGTTCGGCTCCGAAAACGCGATGCGCATCTGGATCGACCCGGCCAAGCTGCAGGGCTTCAACCTGTCGGCCACCGACGTGAACAACGCGATTCGCGCACAGAACGCGCAGGTGTCTTCGGGCACGCTGGGCGACTTGCCCAACATTCCGGGCCAGGCCATTGCGGCCACGGTGGTGGTCAACGGCCAGCTGGCCAATGTCGACCAGTTCAAGAAGATTGTGTTGCGCGCCAACCCCGACGGCTCGACCGTGCGGCTGCAAGACGTGGCACGGGTCGAGCTCGGCGGCCAGTCTTATGCCACCTCGGCGCGGCTTAACGGCGTGCCGGCAGTGGGTGTGGGCGTGCAGCCCACGCCCAACGGCAACGCGCTGCAGTCGGCCAAGGCCATTCGCGCCAAGATGGCAGAGCTGCAGCGCTTCTTTCCGCCGGGCGTGAAGTGGGACATTCCGTACGACAGCTCGCGCTTTGTGCAGATCTCCATCACCGAAGTGGTGAAGACGCTGCTCGAAGCCATTGCGCTGGTGTTTGTGGTGATGTTCCTGTTCTTGCAGAACTGGCGCTACACGATCATTCCGACCATCGTGGTGCCCATTGCGCTCTTGGGCACGTTTGCCTCGCTGCTTGCGCTGGGCTTCTCGATCAACGTGCTGACCATGTTCGGCATGGTGCTGGTGATCGGTATCGTGGTGGACGACGCCATTGTGGTGGTCGAAAACGTCGAGCGCATCATGAGCGAAGAGGGGCTTTCGCCGCTCGAGGCAACGCGCAAGGCCATGCGGCAGATTTCGGGCGCCATCATCGGCGTGACGGTGGTGCTGATCTCGGTGTTTGTGCCGCTGGCATTTTTTGCGGGCTCCACGGGCAACATCTACCGCCAGTTCTCGGCGGTCATGGTGACGTCGATTGCCTTCTCGGCCTTCATGGCGCTGTCGCTCACGCCGGCGCTGTGCGCCACGCTGCTGAAGCCGGTCGAAGCGGGCCACCACCACGAGAAGAGCGGCTTCTTCGGCTGGTTCAACCGCGGCTTTTCGCGCACGGCCAAGGGCTACGAAGGCATCGTTGCGCGCATTCTGCGGCGCGCCGCGCGCTACCTGATCATCTATGCGGTGATCATCGGCGCGGTGGTGTTTACCTACATGCGGCTGCCAAGCTCGTTCTTGCCGGCAGAAGACCAGGGCAACATCATCGTGAACGTGCAGCTGCCGCCAGGCGCCACGCAAGAGCGTGCGCTGTCGGTCATGCAGCAGGTCGAAGGCTTCATCCTGAAGCAGCCCGAAGTGCAGAGCATCGTCGGCGTGATGGGCTTCAGCTTCTCTGGCCAGGGCCAGAATGCGGGCCTTGCCTTCGTGACGCTCAAAGACTGGGAAGAACGCAAAGACCCGGCCCATTCGGCCAGTGCGCTGGCGGGCCGCGCCTTTGGTGCGCTCTCGGGCATTCGCGACGCGTTCATCTACCCGCTGAGCCCGCCGCCCATTCCTGAACTGGGCAACGCGAGCGGCTTCAGCTTCCGTTTGCAAGACCGTTCGGGCGCAGGCCACCAGGCGCTGGTCAGCGCGCGCAACCAGCTGCTGGGCATGGCCAGCCAAAGCAAGATCCTGGCGCAGGTTCGCCCTGACGGGCTGGAAGACGCGCCTCAGCTGCAGATCGACATCGACCGCGACAAGGCCAACGCGCTGGGCGTGACCTTCGATGCGATCAACGCCACGCTGTCGACGGGCCTGGGTTCGAGCTACATCAACGACTTTCCGAACCGCGGCCGCCTGCAGCGCGTGGTGGTGCAAGCCGATGCGCCGGCCCGCATGCAGCCGGACGACCTGCTGAAGCTGAACGCCAGCAACTCGCAGGGCCAGCCGGTGCCGCTCTCGGCCTTTGCCACCACCAAGTGGGTTACGGGCGCCACGCAAACGGTGCGCTACAACGGCTACCCCGCCATCCGCATCAGCGGCGACGCGGCTCCGGGCTACAGCACGGGCGCCGCAATGGCCGAGATGGAAAAGCTCGCAAGCCAACTGCCGCAAGGCTTCGGCTTTGAATGGACGGGCCAGTCACGCGAAGAAAAGCTCGCGGGTTCGCAGGCCATCATCCTGTACGGCTTCGCAATCCTGGCGGTGTTCCTGTGCCTGGCTGCGCTGTACGAGAGCTGGTCGATTCCGCTGGCGGTCATTCTGGTGGTGCCGCTGGGCGTGCTGGGTGTGCTGCTGGCAACCATGCTGCGCGCCTACTCGAACGACGTGTACTTTCAGGTGGGCCTGATCACCATCATCGGCCTGTCTGCGAAAAACGCGATTCTGATCATCGAGTTTGCAAAAGACCTGCAGGCGCAGGGCAAGGGCATCATCGAATCGGCCCTGGCCGCGGCCCACCTGCGGTTCCGCCCGATCATCATGACCTCGCTGGCCTTTGGCCTGGGCGTGGTGCCGCTGGCCATTGCCTCGGGCGCCGGCTCGGCAAGCCAGCGCGCCATTGGCACCGGTGTGCTCGGCGGCATGGTCACGGGCACGGTGCTGGCCGTGATCTTCGTGCCGGTGTTCTTCGTGGTGGTGCGCGGCCTGTTCAAGGGCAGCGCGCGCCAGCATGAAGCCGACAAGCGGCATGCAGAGGCCGCCGGCATCACGGAGGAAAAAAACACATGACTAAGAAATTCATTCCTACCGCCCTGGCCGCAGCCCTGCTGCTGGCCGGCTGCTCGCTCATTCCAACCTACGAGCGCCCCGCGGCGCCGGTGCCCACCACGTTTCCGGGCGACCCGGCGCAGCCGGCGGGCCAGGCTGCGGCCGCCCTGCCGTGGCAAGACTTCTTCACCGATCCGCGCCTTGCCGGCCTGATCCAGACGGCGCTGGCCAACAACCGCGACCTGCGTGTGTCGGTGCTCAACATCGAGCAGGCGCGCGCCCAGTTCCAGATCGAGCGTTCGGCGCTCTTTCCGGCGGTGGGCCTCACGGGCAGCGGCTCGCGTTCGAGCCCCAACCAGCTGCAGGCCATCGACAGCAGCGCGGGCAGCGTGTCGTCGCAGTACAGCGTGGCCCTGGGCATTACCGCCTGGGAGATCGACTTCTTCGGCCGCATCCGCAGCCTGAAGGACCAGGCGCTGGCGCAATACCTTGCCACCGAAGAAACGCGCAAGGCCGCGCAGATCAGCCTGGTTGCCGCGGTGGCCACGGGCTGGCTCACGCTGATTGCCGACGACGAACTGCTCGAGCTCACGCGGCAGACGCTGAGCACGCGCGAAGAATCGGTGCGCCTGACCAAGCTGCGCTTCGACAACGGGGTGTCGTCGGAGCTCGACTTTCAGGCCGCAAACTCGCTGGCCGAAACCGCGCGGGCTTCTTATGCGCAGTTGCTGCGCACGCGCCAGCAGGACGAGAACGCACTTGCCCTGCTGCTGGGTGCGCCGGTGCCTGCAGAAGCCACGGCCGGCGGCGCCAAGGGCCTGGACGGCATCAAGCCAATGCCCGACGTGCCCGCAGGCCTGCCTTCGGACCTGCTGGCCGAACGGCCGGACATTCGCTCGGCCGAGCAGCAGCTGATTGCCGCCAACGCCAACATCGGCGCGGCGCGCGCGGCGTTCTTTCCGCGGGTGTCGCTCACCACGTCGATCGGCACGGCGAGCAGCGAGTTTTCGGGCCTGTTCGACAGCGGATCGAAGGCCTGGACCTTTGCGCCGCAGATCACGCTGCCCATCTTCAATGCGGGCCGCAACATCGCGGGGCTCGACTCGGCCAAGGCCGGGCGCGAGATTGCGGTGGCGCAGTACGAAAAATCCATTCAAACCGCCTTCCGCGAAGTGGCAGACGCCCTGGCCGGCCGTGCCACGCTGGGCGAGCAGGTGCGGGCGCAGCGGGCGCAGGCCGATGCCGAAGCGGTGCGCTTCAAGCTCTCGGACATGCGCTACCGCAACGGCATTGCCAGCGCGCTCGACCTGCTCGACGCACAGCGCTCGCTGTACACGGCGCAGCAGTCGGCAGTGACCACGCGGCTCTTGCAGCTGCAGAACCAGGTCACGCTCTACAAGACGCTGGGCGGCGGCTGGACAGGCCGCGAGAACAAGGGCTGAGGCTTTCGCGCGACGGCTCCGGACCGGCCTTCCGTCCTTTGGGCGGAGGGCCTCTCTATAATCGCCGGTTGATTCGAAAAAGCCCCCCGACGAGCCCCCGTTATTGAGGACGCCATGAGCGCAGACCCGCACTACCAGGCCACAGAAGACGCCCACACCGGACCGATCAAAAACCCGAAGCAACTGCTGCTCGCGGTATTTTTCTCCTTTCTTGCTCCCATCCTGATCATCGTGGGCCTTGTGGCCTACGTGGTTTCGGGCAACAAGCCCGCGGGCACGGCAGAGGGCGACAACATGTCGCTCTATGGCGTGTCGCAAGACGCGCGCAACCGCGAAGTGGCCGAGCGGCTCAAGAAGGTCGGCGCCATTGAAATCCGCGACGCCAACCGCGCGCTCGCCACAGGCGAAACGGTTTTCAAGACGCAGTGCATTGCCTGCCACGGCTCGCCCGGCATTCCCGGTGCGCCCCACCTGAGCGATGCCGCAGCCTGGGGCCCGCGCATCGGCCAGGGCTACGAAACGCTGCTCGACCATGCACTGCATGGCAAGGGAGCCATGCCTCCCCAGGGCGGCGGCGACTTCGAAGACCTCGAAATCGGCCGTGCCGTGGTTTACCTGGCCAATGCTGGCGGCGCCAAGTTCCCGGTGCCCGATCGCCCCGCCGCAGGCGCGGCCCCTGCCGAAGGTGCCGCCTCGGCGGCCGCACCGGCCAGCGCGGCCAAGTAAGCAGAACCTGGGGGCGCAGCGCCCCAAAAAATAAAAGCCGGCTTCGCGCCGGCTTTTTTTACGTCTGCAGGGCGCGCCGGTCAGGGTTTGGCAGCCGCCACCGGCTGGCGCGCCGCGGGGCTCAGCACATGGCCAAAGCGCTGGGGCAGGTCGGCAGAGCGCACCGGTTCGGGCGTCCACAGGCCCTGCTCGATGGCATTGGCCGCCAGGCCCACGTCCTGCGTATGAACCAGCCCCAGGCCGATGGGCGCGACCAGGTAGAGATGGCCCTCCTCGTCGAGCAGGCAGCCGGAAACATCGACGGCATGCCCGGTATGGGCGGTGACGGCAAAGCCGTTGTCGTCGGCAATGCGCCAGACGAAAGGCGCCACCTCAAGCTCGACGTAGACGCGCTGGGGGCCGTTCTGGAAGAACCACTGCCCTTCCGCGTCGCGGTCGTAGTTGCGGTGAATGAAGTCGATCAGCTTGTCGTGCCGCAGCATCGAGCCCTTTGCGGCCGGAAAAGGGCCCTGGGCCTGGGTGCGGTCGTCGCGCATGTACCAGTTGCCGCGCGCGTCCAGGCCAAGCCAGCCGTAGCAGTGCGGCACGTTGGGCCACTTGGCGAGCGCTTGTTTAACGATGTCGTCCATGAAAGCTATTTTGCGCGCCCGCGCGGCAGCCGGGCCTAGGCGAACTGCCCGAGCCAGCTACCGACGCTCTCCGGCATGCCGCGCACATGCCCCGGTGGCGCGCCAAGCGGAAAACCCACATGCCCGCCATGCGCGGGCTGCCACAACGTGACGTGCCGGCCCACCTCGCCCGGGCCGGGCAGGCTGCCGGCCGGAATGAACGGGTCGTTCAGCGCATTGACAACCAGCGCGGGCACGCGAATCGCGCTCAGGTGCGGCTTGGACGAGCCCCGCGCCCAGTAGTCGTCGGTGTTGCGAAAGCCGTGCAGCGGCGCGGTAAACACGTCGTCGAAGGTGTAGAGGTCTCGCGCCGCCATCAGGCGCTCGCGGTCGAAGAGCCCCGGAAATTGGGCCAGCTTGGCAAGCGCCTTGGGCTTCATGGTGGCCAGGAACATGCGCGTGTAGACCAACCGGTTGAAGCCGCGGCCAATGGCCTCGCCGCCCGCTGCAAGATCGAGCGGCGCGCACACCGAGGCCACGGCGGCAACCGAGGCATGGGCCGTATCGCCGGCCTCGCAGGCCCAGCGCAGCAGCGCGTTGCCGCCCAGCGAAACACCCGCGGCCAGCACCGGGCCGCCGCCGTGGAGCGCCTGCCGCTCGCGCATGCGCCGCAAGATCCAGTCGATTTCTTCGTAGTCACCCGAGTGGTAGGCGCGGGGTGCCAGGTTGAGCTCGCCGCTGCAGCCCCTGAAATGCGGCACCGCAAAGGCCATGCCGCGTTCGGCCGCAAAGGTGGCAAAAGCCTCTGCATAGTGGCTGCGGGACGAGCCCTCCAGCCCATGGAACAGCACCAGCAGCGGCCGGGGGCCCGGCACGTTCGCATCCACAAAATCGACGTCGATGAAGTCGCCGTCGGGCGTGTTCCAGCGCTCGCGGCGGTACACCGGCGCCGGCCCGTTGAAGCGGCGCGCATAAAGCGCCGCCCAGATGGTCTGCAGGTTGCCGCCGGGCAGCCAGCGCGGCGCCGCGTAGCCCATGGATGAGTGCGGGGAAGAAACGTCGCCAGGCATTTCTCAGTGCAGGATTTGCGGCGGGTCGTTCGAGTCGACGGGCTCCCGCGCGCTGCCGGGGCTCGCATGGTGCGCCACCATGCGCCAGCCTTCGGCGGTCTTGTGATAGACGTTGGTGGCCAGCACAAAGGCGTGCTTCGGGCCTTCGGCGGTGAGCACCTCGATGCGTTCGAGCACGTTGTGCACCGCGCTTGCCAGCGACTCGATCTTGCGCACGCGCGCAGGCATGGCGTGAATGGCGCCGTTGCCGAACATCTGCTCGAAAGCTGCGCGGATTGCCGTGGCGCCCACCAGGCGGGGGCCGCCCGGATGCACGCAGAACACCTCGTCCTCGTCGGCCCAGCACGCCATCAGTGCTTCGATGTCGCCGCGCTGCAGCGCCTCATAGAACGCGGCCTCGATGTCGTCTGCAGTACCGCCGACGGCAGCGGCGGCGCGGAGTGGGGTCTTGGGCATGGGGTGATTTTGCCGCGCGATCGATGACGCGGTCGCTGCACCGGTTTGGCCTTGCGGCGCACCGTGCTGCCGCAGGTTGGGCAGTTCGCCTGCTCCACTTTGGACCAAATGGTCAAAAAGAAACATTCAAAAACACACAACACATTGATTTGAAAGGACTTTTTCAACTGGCACGCGCCATGCATAGGGCTTTGCGACACCGCAACTGGAGCTTCTGCATGAACGTCGGCATCTTCATTCCCATTGGCAACAACGGCTGGCTGCTCTCCGAAAACGCACCGCAGTACAAGCCGAGTTTCGAACTCAACAAGGAGATCACGCTCACGGCCGAGCGCTACGGCGTCGACTTCGTGCTGTCGATGATCAAGCTGCGCGGTTTTGGCGGCAAGACGGAGTTCTGGGACCACAACCTCGAGTCGTTCACGCTCATGGCGGGGCTTGCGGCCGTCACCACCAAGATCAAGCTCTTTGCCACCGCGGCCTCGCTGGTGATGCCGCCGGCCATTGTCGCGCGCATGGCGTCGACCATCGACTCGATCTCCAACGGCCGCTTTGGCCTGAACCTTGTCACCGGCTGGCAGCGGCCCGAGTATTCGCAGATGGGCATGTGGCCCGGCGACCAGTTTTTCGGCACGCGCTACCAGTATCTTTCCGAATACATCCAGGTGCTGCGCGACTTGTGGGGCACCGGCCAGTCCGACTTCAAGGGCGCGCACTTCCAGATGGACGACTGCCGCCTGAGCCCCCGGCCGCAAGCCGACATGAAGGTGATCTGCGCGGGCCAGAGCGATGCGGGCATGGACTTTTCCGCCAAATACGCCGACTACAACTTCTGCTTCGGCAAGGGCGTGAACACGCCGAAGGCCTTTGCGCCCGCGGCCGAGAAGCTGATCGAGGCCACGCGCAAGACCGGCCGCCACGTGACCACCTACGTGCTGATGATGGTGATTGCCGACGAAACCGACGAAGCCGCGCGCGCCAAGTGGGAGCACTACAAGGCCGGTGCCGACCACGAAGCCATTGCGTGGCTGGGCCAGCAGGGCGCGGCCGACACCAGGTCGGGTGCCGACACCAACGTGCGCCAGATGGCCGACCCGACCTCGGCCGTCAACATCAACATGGGCACGCTGGTGGGCTCTTACGCCACGGTTGCGCGCCTGCTCGACGAGATGGCCGAGGTGCCGGGCACCGAAGGCGTGCTGCTCACTTTCGACGACTTTGTGCAGGGCGTGCAAGCCTTCGGCGAACGCATCCAGCCGCTGATGAAGAGCCGCGCGCATGTGCAAAGCCCCGTGCCCTCGCAGGCCGAGCCCGAGCGCCTTGCGGCCTGAAAGGAAAGACGAGCATGGCCACGCCCGCACGCAACACCACCCTCACCTCGACCACGCCAGTCGGCGCCCCGCGCCTGCCCGGCGCACCTGCGCCGCTGGTGCTGCCCGCCCGGCCCGAACCGCTGGCGCTGCATGCCACCGACTCGGCCCTGATCGTGGTCGACATGCAGAACGCCTATGCATCCATCGGCGGCTATGTCGACTCCGCGGGCTTCGATATTTCAGGCGCGCAAGGCACCATTGCCAACATTGCGCGCACCATTGCCGCGGCGCGCGCGGCCGGCATGCTGGTCGTGTTTCTGCAGAACGGCTGGGACGCCGCCTACGTCGAGGCCGGCGGACCAGGCTCGCCCAACTGGCACAAGTCGAACGCGCTCAAGACCATGCGCGCCAAGCCCGAGCTGGCGGGCAAGTTCCTCGCCAAGGGCGGCTGGGACTACGAGCTCATTGCAGAAATGAAGCCGCAGCCGGGCGACATCGTGGTGCCCAAGACGCGCTACAGCGGCTTTTTCAACAGCACGCTCGACAGCACGCTGCGCGCACGCGGCATCCGCCACCTGGTGTTCACCGGCATTGCGACCAACGTGTGCGTGGAGTCGACGCTGCGCGATGCCTTTCACCTCGAATACTTCGCCGTGATGCTCGAAGACGCCACGCACGAGCTTGGCGGCGCGGCCATACAGAAGGCCTCGGTCTACAACGTCGAGACCTTCTTCGGCTGGGTTTCCACCGTGGACCAGTTCTGCGCCACGTTTGCACCCGAGCCGGCCGCGCAGCCTGTGCCGGCCGAAGCGGCCATTGCCTGATTTTTTTAAAGGAGCCCGTCCTCATGCCCAAGCAAGCCATCATCCCCGCCGGAACCACCACGCCCATCGCCCCTTTCGTGCCCGGCACCATGGCCGACGGCGTGGTCTACGTGTCGGGCACGCTGCCCTTCGACAAGGACAATAACGTGGTGCACGTGGGCGACGCCTCCGCGCAGACACGCCATGTGCTCGAGACGATCCGGAACGTGATCAAAACAGCCGGCGGCACCATGGACGACGTGACCTTCAACATGATCATGATCAAGGACTGGGCCGACTACGCGAAGGTGAACGCGGTGTACGCCGAGTTCTTTCCGGGCACCAAGCCGGCGCGCTACTGCATTCAGTGCGGCCTGGTAAAGCCTGAAGCGCTGGTCGAAATCGCCTCCATCGCCCACGTCGGCAACAAGGCCTGAACATGCCGCTGCACTACGAAGTGCATGGGCCGGCCGACGGCGAGGCGGTGCTGCTGTCGTCGGGCCTGGGCGGTTCGGCCGCCTTCTGGCAACCGCAGATCGGCGCGCTCGTTGCAGCGGGCCATCGCGTGATTGCATACGACCAACGTGGCACGGGCCGCAGCCCCGCCGCACTGGAGGCGGGCTACGCCATTGCCGACATGGCGCGCGATGTGGTGCAAATTCTGGACGCCACATCGACGCCGCGCTGCCACTTGGTGGGGCATGCGCTGGGAGGGCTCGTAGGGCTGCAGCTGGCGCTCGACGAGCCCTCGCGCGTGGCAAGCCTGGTGCTGGTCAATGCGTGGGCCAGGCCCAATGCGCACTCGGCGCGCTGCTTCGATGCGCGGCTTGCGCTGCTCGGCGCCTGCGGGCCGCGCGCGTACGTGGAAGCGCAGCCAATCTTCTTGTACCCCGCGGCCTGGTGCGCGGAACATGCGCAGCGCGTGGCCGATGAGGTCGACCATGCGTTTGCGCATTTTCCCGGCGAGGCCAACATGCGTGCGCGCATTGCCGCGCTGCGCGCCTTCGACATCGACGCGCATCTTGGCGACATCACTGCGCCGACGCTGGTGGCCGCCGCCATGGACGACGCGCTGGTGCCGTGGACCTGCTCGCAGCACCTGGCCGATGGCCTTCACGACGTGACGCTGCACTTCATGCCGCACGGCGGCCATGCGCACAGCGTGACCGAGGCCGACGCCTTCAACCGCAGCCTGCTCGACTTTCTTTCCCGGGTCAGCGCACCCGGCGTTCCCGCATGACCACCACCTCAACCCTAGACAACGCCGCACTGGCACTTCTCTTCACCGAAGCACGCAGCCACAACGGCTGGACCGCGGAACCCGTGACGGATGCGCAGCTCCGTCAGGTCTATGCGCTCGCCCGCATGGGCCCGACATCGGCCAACTGCTCGCCCGCACGCTTCGTGTTCGTTCGCACGCCCGAGGGCAAGCAGCGCCTTGCGCCTGCGCTTTCCAAGGGCAACCTGGACAAGACCATGGCGGCGCCGGTCACCGTGATTGCGGCATGGGACCGCAAGTTCTACGACAAGCTGCCCACGCTGTTTCCGCATACAGATGCGCGCAGCTGGTTCACCGGCAGCCCCGAGGCCGCGCACGAAACCGCCTTTCGCAACGCCAGCCTGCAGGCGGGCTACCTGCTGCTTGCCGCGCGCGCCGTGGGGCTCGATGCAGGTCCGATGTCGGGCTTCGACAAGGCGAAGGTGGATGCCGCGTTCTTCGAAGGCACCGACTGGACGACCAACTTCCTGATCAATCTTGGCCATGGCGATGCGGCCAAGGTGTTCGGCCGCTTGCCGCGGCTCGGCTTCGAAGAAGCCTGCGTCCTGGCCTGAAACCATTCCGGAAACCTCTCCCATGCTGCTGAACGCAATGGCCACCAACCACGTCATGCCAAGCGGTGCTCCGCATGCGCTGCCCAAGGCCGACTACCGCAACGCCATGGCGCGGCTGGGCGCGGCGGTCAACATCATCACCACCGACGGGCCCGCGGGCCGCGCCGGCTTCACCGCGTCCGCCGTGTGCAGCGTGACCGATGAACCGCCGATGCTGCTGGTGTGCCTGAACCGGTCGGCCTCGGTGTACCCCGCGTTCACGGCCAACGGCGTGCTCTGCGTGAACGTGCTGGCGGCGGGCCACCAGGCACTGTCGGGCCTGTTCGGCGGCAAGACGCCGATGGACGAGCGCTTTGCCGCGGGCCGCTGGGGGCGCAAGGCGACGGGATCGCCGGTGCTGGAAGATGCCGCGGCGTCATTCGACTGCCGCGTGGTGCAGGCCACGAGTGCGGGCACGCATGACGTGCTGTTCTGCGAGGCGCTGGCGATTGCCATTGGCGGGGCAGCGCAGAGCCTGATCTATTTCGACCGGCGTTATCACGAGATAGCAGCGCCGCCGCACTGACCTGGTCTTCTCCCCTCTCCCTTGGGGAGAGGGAGCAAGTCCAACTGCCGCCTACTTGGCTATCTCGGCGCAATCCCCTGCAGCACGATCCGCTGCACGTTCTCCACCGTCTGCTCGAAGAACACCGGATCCTCCAGCGTGTGCCCCGTCAGCGCCTGCACCTGCACGCCGAAATCCGCATAGTGCTGCGTGACGGCCCAGAGCGCAAAAATCAGGTGATGCGGATCGACCGGTGCGAGCTTGCCGGACGCGACCCATGAACGTATGACCTCCGACTTGCGCTCCACCAGCGTGCGCAGTTCGCGGTCGAGCTCGTCGCGCAGCAAAGGCGCGCCCTGGATCATTTCAAGGCAGAAAAGGCGCGACGCATCGGGCCGGTCGCGCGAGACCACGAGCTTGCGGCGGATGTAGCCGCCAATGGCCTCGCCCGGGTCCTGCTCGGCGCTGAAGCCGCGCAGCGGCTCCAGCCACAGCGCGAGCAGGTCGCGCAGCACGTTCACGTACAGCTCTTCCTTGTTCGCAAAGTAATAGAGCAGATTGCTCTTGGACACATCGGCCCGCGCCGCCACCTGGTCGATCGAGGTGCCGTGCAATCCAAAGCGCGAGAACAGGCCCAGCGCCGCGCCGAGGATGGCGCTGCGCTTGTCTTCGATCTGGCGCAGCCTGCGGCTCACCGCCGAGGCGCTGCGCACCGCGGGCTTCGCGGACTTGCGCACCAGGCCCTTCGCGGCGCCCTTCACAGCTCCCTTCACAGCGCTCTTCGCCGGGGTCTTCTTCGTGCTGCTGGCTGCGGCCAGCGCCTTGGTCTTCGGCATCTTCCCTCGCTTCTCGGTTTGCAGGCTCTTCATTGAACGCGCACCACTGTAAGGCCGCGGTGCATCGCGTTGCGCCGGCCGGGCCTTCCGGCACGCGCGGCGCGCACCATGCTGACGCGACAAATGCGTTTTGTCCATTTGGTCCAACTGGCACAGACGTTGCATGGCGAAAGGCATGCCAAGCACGAGGACCGACACATGACAACCCTGCTGTCCGTACCCATCATCGATCTCGCGCCCTACTTCGGCGGCACGGCCGAAGGCAAGGCGCAGGTCGCCAGAAAAGTCGACGAGGCCTGCCGCAGCATCGGCTTTCTGGTCATTACCAACCACGGCATTCCGGCCGAACTGATCGCGCGCGTGTCGAAGCTCTCGCGCGAGTTCTTCGACATGCCGCTCGCCGAGAAGCGCAAGGTCGACCGGCCGCGCGAAGACGCGGTGCGCGGCTACAGCGCAGTAGGCGAAGAAGGGCTTTCGTACAGCCTGGAAGAGGCCGCGCCCGGCGACCTGAAGGAGTCGTTCTCGATCGGCCCCTCGGGCGTGCCCGACGACGACTACCACCGCGGCCCCGCTGCCGGCCCGCACTTCGAGCCCAACAGCTGGCCGCCGATAGACGGCTTTCGCGAAGCGTATGAAGCCTACTTCGAGGCGATGAGCGATCTCTCGCGCTCGCTGATGCGCATCTTCGCGCTTGGGCTTGCGCTGCCCGAGATGTTCTTCGACGACAAGATCGACAAGCACATCAGCATGTTCCGCGTGCTGAGCTATCCGCCGCAGCGTGAAGCGCCGCTGCCGGGCCAGTTGCGCGCAGGCGCGCACAGCGACTACGGGAGCCTCACCATCGTGCTCCCCGACGACAAGGGCCTGCAGGTGTTCAACAAGGCGGGCCAGTGGGTCGACGTGCCGCAGGTGGAAGGCGGCCTGGTGGTCAACATTGCCGACCTGATGATGCAGTGGACCAACGACCAGTGGGTGTCCACGCTGCACCGCGTGGTCAATCCGCCGTTCGAAGTGGCCAGCACCAACCGCCGGCAGTCGCTGGTGTTTTTTCACCAGCCCAACTACGACGCGATGGTGGAGTGCCTGCCAAGCTGCCTTGCGCCGGGCGAGCAGCCGAAGTACGCGCCCATTTCATCGGGCGACCACCTGACTTCCAAGTTCGTGAAGCAGACGACGTTCGGCGGCACCAAGGCCGTGGCCTGAGCATGGCGCATCTCTCCTACGTCAACGTCTTCGCCAAGGACGTGGTCGCGCTCAGCGGCTTCTACCAGCGCGTGTTCGGCTTTGCCGAAATCGAGGCCATCCGCTCGCCGATCTTTCGCGGGCTCGACACCGGCAAGTCGAGCCTCGGCTTCAACGCGCTCGATGCTTACGAGCTGCTGCACCTGGCCGAATTTTCCGACACGCGCGGCGTCAAGTTCTTGCTGAACATCGACGTCGACAGCAAGGACGACGTGGACCGCATGGTGCCCGTTGCGCTCGAGGCCGGCGCCACGCTGGTAAAGCCGCCCTACGTCACTTACTACAACTGGTACCAGTCGGTGCTGCTCGACCCCGAAGGCAACGTGTTTCGCATCAACTTCATGATGTGACGCGCGCAGCACCTCCGTCTTCAAACGCTTTTTTTCCTGGCTTGCTTCTCACGAAAGGTCGCTCCATGCTGCGCACTCCCACCCACGGCTTCACCTCCGGCCTTGCCCTGGCGCTTGCAGCCGGCGGCGCGTTCGTCTCGCTGCCCGCGGCAGCCGCCGACGGCTTTACGCTGAAGGACAAGCCGAAGATCGCGATGCTCTACTTCGGCCCGAAGAACGATGGCGGCTGGACGCAGGCCTTCGACGAAGCGCGCGTGAAGATCGAGAAGGAAATCGGTCAGAAGATCCAGTTTGTGGAGAACGTTCCCGAAGACGCATCGGCCATCAAGCCTGCGGCCGAGAAGTTCATCCAGCGCGGTGCCAACATCGTGATCGGCACCGCCTTCGGCTACTCCGACAGCTTCAAGGACCTGGCCGCCAAGTACCCGGGGGTGGCTTTTCTCAATGGCTCGGGCACCACCAACGGCAGCAACCTCGAATCGTTCTACGGCCGCACCTACGAGAGCCAGTACCTCTGCGGCATGGCCGCGGGCGCGGCCTCCAAGACCGGCAAGCTCGGCTTCGTTGCGGCCAATCCGTTCGGCGTGGTGAACTGGACCATCAACGCCTTCGCGCTCGGTGCGCAGAAGATGAACCCGAACGCCACCGTCAACGTGATCTACACCGGCGCCTGGAACGACCCCGTGAAGGAACGCGCCGCCGCGGCCGCGCTGATCGACCAGGGCGCCGACGTGATCGGGCAGCACGTGGACTCGCCCACGCCGCAGATCGTGGCGCAGGAGCGCGGCGTGTACGGCACCGGCCACCACCGCGACCTGCGCCAGTTTGCACCCAAGGCCACGCTGTGCTCGTCGGTGTGGGTGTGGGACCGCTTTTTGACGCCCGAGCTCAAGAAGATCATGGCCGGTGACTGGAAGCCGGGCCAGTACGGCGCCTTCATCGAGATGAAGGACGGCGGCACCGACATTGCGGGCTTCGGCCCCGCGGTGCCCAAGGACAAGGCCGCGGCCATTACCGCCGAGCGAGACGCGATCATGAAGGGCAAGCAGGTCTATGCCGGCCCGCTTGCCGACCGCGACGGCAAGGAGCGCGTTGCCAAGGGCGCGGTGCTTTCGGATGCCGATCTGTGGAAGATGGACTGGTTCGTCAAGGGCGTGATCACGCAGAAGTAACCCAAGAGAAAAAAGCAAGGCGACCCGGCATGCCCAACGCGCTCGAACTCACCGGCATCCGCAAGAGCTTCGACGGCTTTGCGGCGCTGACCGACGCGCACTTTGCCGCGCGCTGGGGCGAGGTGCATGCGCTCCTGGGCGAGAACGGCGCGGGCAAGTCGTCGCTGATGAACATTGCGGCCGGGCTTTATGCACCTGAAGCCGGCCAGCTCTTGGTCGACGACAACGTGGTGCGCTTTGCCGGCCCGGCCGACGCGGCAAGGCAACGCATCGGCATGGTTCACCAGCATTTCAAGCTGGTGCGGCCGTTCACGGTGGCAGAGAACATTCTGCTCACCGCGCCGCCGCCGGCCGGGTTTCAAAGCCACGGAGAACGCCTGCGCGAGATCTCGCGTGACATCCGCAACAAGGCCTCGGAGCTGGGCTTCGACATCGACCCCGCAAGGCGCGTCGATTCGCTCTCGATTGCCGAGCAGCAGCGGGTGGAAATTCTCAAGGTGCTGCTTGCGGGCGCCCGCATCCTGATACTCGACGAGCCCACCGCGGTGCTTACCGACCAGGAGGCTGCGCGCCTTCTGCAGACCGTGCGGGGCCTTGCGCGAAGCGGCTCCGCCGTGGTGCTGGTCACGCACAAGATGGCCGACGTGAAAACGTATGCCGACCGGGTAACGGTGATGCGCGGCGGCCGCACGGTGGCCACGCTGGCGCCGGACACCGCATCGGTCGCCGAGCTGGTGAAGCTCACGGTGGGCGAATCGATTGCCACGCAAAGTTTCCAGGCGGCGAAGTCGCCGCGCGGCGCTGTGCGGCTCGCGGTGCGCGGCTTGCGCTCGGCGCCGTCGCCCGAGGGCCGCCGCGTGCTCGACGGCGTCGACCTCGAACTGCATGCGGGCGAAATCTACGGCCTTGCCGGTGTCGGCGGCAACGGACAGGGCGAGCTGGCCGGCGCCATCATGGGCCTGCCCGATGCGGGCGGTGCGCTCGAAGGCGAGATCCACCTCAGCGGCCACGGCGACCTGAAGGCCATGAGTGCACCAGAGCGCCGCAACGTAGGCATTGCCGCGATTCCGGCCGACCGCTACGGCCTTGCGCTGGCCGGCGGCCTTTCGGTGGCCGAGAACTACGCCATAGGCCGCGTGCACACCGGCCGCTACGGCCCGGCGTGGCGCCTGCGGCGCGGTCGCATTCAGGCCGATACGCAAGAGGCGGTTCGCGCCTTCGATGTGCTGGGGGTGCGCTCGGTGGCGCAGAAGGCAGCGCTGCTCTCCGGCGGCAACGCACAGAAGCTGGTGCTCGCGCGGGAGTTCGGCAAGTCGCCCTCGCTGGTGCTGGCGCACAGCCCTAGCCGGGGCCTCGACGTGCGCGCGAGCGCCGAGGTGCATGCGCGGCTGCGCGCGGCGCGCGACGGCGGCGCAGCGGTGCTGCTGATCAGCGAAGACCTCGACGAGGTGCTGCAGCTGGCCGACCGCGTGGGCGTGATGACGCGCGGACGCATTGCCGGCGAATTCGCGCAGCCGGCCGACCGGCAGGCAATTGGACAGGCGATGGTGGACCATGGTTGACGCAACGCTCGCGGCCATTGCGCAGCCCGCGCAAACCGACCCCGAGGCCGCGCACCGCGCGCGGCGCCAGCCGCTGGCGCGCCGGCGCTATGCGCTGGAGATCCGCCAGCACATGGGGTGGCGGCGGCAGGCGCTGATTCTTGCGGCGGCGCTGCTGGCCGGCCTGGCAATTTCTGCCGCCATTCTTGTGGCCGCCGGGGTTCCCGCGGACGAGCTCGCCAACGAGTTCGTGATGCAGACCTTTTTCGACGGCCAGAACTTTCGCGCCGTGCTGTTCCAGGCCGCGCCGATGATCCTCGTGGGCCTGGCCGGCTCGCTGGCGTTTCGCGCGCGCTTCTGGAACCTGGGGCTCGAAGGCCAGATGGTGTGGGGCGCCATCGGCGCCACGGCCGTCTCGATGTGGCAGGTGGGCCCCGAGCCGCTGCGCCTGCCGCTGATGTTCGCGGCCGCCATCGGCTGCGGGCTGCTCTGGGTGCTGGGGCCGGCGTGGCTGAAGATCAGGCTCGGCGTGAACGAGATCATCTCCACGCTGATGCTCAACTACATGGCAGCCAACTTCTTGCTGCACCTGGTGTACGGCAGCTGGAAGGACCCGAAGGACAACTTTCCCTATTCGCCGCAGTTCCGCGCCTTCGAGCGGCTGCCCGAACTGGGCGCCGGCGTGAGCAGCGCCATCTTGCTCGCGGCCGCGGTGGCGCTGCTGGCGTGGTGGCTGGTGGGCGTGAGCCGGGCCGGGCTGTACCTGCGCTTTGTCGATGCCAACCCGCGCGTGGCGCATGCCAACGGCGTGCCGGTGCGCCGCACCATCTATGGCGCCGTGCTGCTGTCGGGAGCGATGGCCGGGCTCGCGGGCTTTGCAGTGGCCTCGGGGCAGGAGGGGCGGCTCACGCAGGCCTTCTACCAGGGCTATGGCTTCTCGGGCATCCTCATCGCCTTTCTCGCGCGCAACAACCCGCTGGCGGCCACCGTGGTGGCGCTGCTGGTGGCGGCGCTGTTCGTCACGGGCCGCAGCCTGCAGGTGTTCTACCAGGTGCCGTTCTCGATGGTGCAGCTCATCCAGGCCATCATCGTGGTGTGCGTGGCGTCGAGCGATTTCTTCATTCGCCACCGGGTGCGGCGCGTGGGTGGGGAGCAAGCGCAGTGAGCGGAAGCATTGTTCTGAACTGGCTCGCGAGCACGCCCGACTTCGCGGTGCCTTATGCGCTCGCGGCGCTGGGGCTGATCATGAGCGAGCGGGCGGGTGTGCTCTCGCTGGGCGCCGAAGGGCTGATGCTGGTGGGTGCGCTCGCGGGCATCGGTGCGCAAATCGTCCTGGGGCAGCCGGGCGTGTCGCTGGTGCTTGCCATGCTCGCGGCCAGCGCGGTGTCGCTGCTGTTCGCGGTGATGGTGATCTGGCTGCGCGTGAACCAGGTAATTGCGGGGCTGGCGCTGGTGTTCTTCTGCCAGGGCTTCACGGCGCTTGTCGGCTCGCTGGCCGAATGGACCAACCACGCCACCGAAGGCATCGGCTCGATGGCGCTGTGGCCGCTGTCTCTCTTGCCCGGCGTTGGCCGCCTGTTCGAGCAGAACGCGATGGTGTGGCTCACGTTGCCCATCTTCATTGCGGTGGCGTGGTTTTTCTCGCGCACCTCGGCCGGGCTGCGGCTGCGTGCGGTGGGCGAAAACCCGCAGGCGGCGGATGCGGCCGGCATTCGCGTCACCACATGGCGCCTGGCCGCGGTGCTCGCAGGCTCGGCGCTGGTGGGCCTTGCGGGTGCCTACATCTCGGTGGTGAGCACCAAGCTGTGGATCGCAGGCATGACCGGCGGGCGCGGCTGGATTGCGGTGGGGCTGGTGATCTTTGCGCGCTGGTCGCCGTGGAAGGCGCTGGTGGGTGCGCTGCTGTTCGGCTGCATCGAGGCGCTCATTCCCCAGCTTGCGGCGGCCGGGGTGCAGCTGCCGCAGTACTTCGTGATGATGACGCCCTATGCGGTAACGCTGGGCGTGATGGTGTGGGTCGCATTGGCCCGGCGCGGCGGAGACGACGAGCCCGGCGCGCTCGGCCAACCCTATGTTCGGGAGGAGCGGCGATGAAGGCCTGGGTGTACGGCGAAGAGCGCGAACTCGGCGCGGCGCAGTTTGCGGACTACCTCGATCCGGCCACCACGGCTGTGGTTTCCATCGACATGCACCGCGGCCACCTGGACGACAGCCCCGACTGCCCCTGCCCCGCGCCGCGTGCACGCGACGTGGTGGCGCCCATCGACAGCTTTCACGACGATGCCCGCGCGCTGGGCGTGCGCATCGTGCACGTCAAGTCGGTGCTGCGGCCCGACGGCGCCGATGACATCAACGGCATTCCGGCTGCGTGGCGGCGCACCTTTCCGCTGCACGTGGGCGCCATACCGAATGCCGATGCGCATGCCATCGAAGGCTCGCGCTGGACCGAGTGGGTTACGCGCGTGGAGCCGGGCGACATGCGCGTGGAAAGCAAGCGCCGGCTGTCGGCCTTCTATCCGACCGACCTCGACTTTCTGCTGCGCAACCAGCGCATTGAAACGGTGGTGCTCAACGGCGGGTTTACCGATTGCTGCGTGCTCAACACCGCGTTCGACGCCAACAACCACAACTACCGCGTGATCGTGCTGCGCGACCTGGTGCGCGGCACCGATGCGCACCTGGAAAGCGCCGCGCTCAGCATGGTGTCGCTGCACCTGGGGCTGGTGGTCGACTCGGCCGAACTGCTGCGCCAGTGGCGCGGCACTGGCCAAAGCTAGCCAGCAAGACCCAGCCAGCGCCGCAGCACAGGCTGCATGTCGCCCTGCGCCGCCTGCCACACAAGCTCCGGCGCGGCCACGTGCACGCCGGCGGGTGCGATGCGCAGGGCCATGTCGACCAGTTCGGCCACCTTGGAGGGGCGCACCGGCTGCTCGCTCGCCGGCACCATGAAACGCATGATCGACAGCATCCACGCGGCCAGCCGTTCGGCGGGATTTGCCAGCCTGGCGTTGAGCGGCTTGCGTGCCGAGCGCAAGAGAATCACGCGCTCGAAGCCGCTGGCAACCACGGCCTGCTCGTCCAGGCTCGCGAGCCCGCGCTTGAGCGCCTCGGGCAGGCGGCCCTGGTCGTGCGGCTGCACGATGGCAAGCGTCTGCACGCCGCAGGCGCGCAGCCAGCGCGAGAGCTCGGGCAGGTCGGAAGGCTGCGGCACCCACAGCGCACGTTCGCGGCCGTGGTAGAGCCGGGGCGGATCGAAGGCGATGACCGCGGTATCGGCCGAGGTGAGCCCCCATTGCGCAATCGGCAGGTCGGGGCAGAGGCAGGTTTCGACCCCGCGCATGCCGTCGCGCATGGGTTCGCGCGACAGCACCCGCACATGGGCAAACCGGTGGCCGCTTGCGAGCCGGCGCAGCAGCTCCTGGCCCAGGGCGCCGGTTGCGCCGGCAATCAGCAGCGTTCCGGCGCTTGCGGCCGCAGGGGGCAATACCGCGCGGTTGGCAGCCTGCAGTGCTTGAAGGGGATCGAGGGCCATGGAGGCATCTATGCTAACTTCCGGCTCTTCTGCGGAGGTAATGCAAATGATGATGAAACGCTGGCTCTTGATTCTTGCTGCGGTCCTGTCCCTGAGCGGATGCGGCTACAACCAGTTCCAGTCGCTCGACGAGACGAGCAAATCGGCCTGGAGCGAGGTGCTCAACCAGTACCAGCGCCGTGCCGATCTCGTGCCGAACATCGTGGCCACCGTAAAGGGTGAGGCCAGCTTCGAGCAGGACACGCTCACCAAGGTGATCGAGGCGCGGGCCAAGGCAACGTCGATCCAGGTGACGCCCGAGACGCTGAACAACCCCGAGGCATTCAACAAGTTCCAGCAGGCGCAGGGCGAGCTCTCGTCGGCGCTGTCGCGGCTGATGGTGGTGTCAGAGCGTTACCCGGAGCTGAAGGCCAACCAGGCTTTCCGCGACCTGCGCGTGACGCTGGAAGGCACCGAGAACCGCATTACCGTGGCGCGCAACCGCTACATCCAGACGGTGCAGGAGTACAACGTGCTGGCGCGCAGCTTTCCGACGAACATCACGGCGAAGATCTTCAGCTATGAGCCGAAGCCCAACTTCTCGGTGCAGAACGAAGCGCAGATCTCGACGCCGCCCACCGTCGACTTTTCTGCTCCCAAGAAGTAAGACACCCGATCGATGGCTCTTGCCCTGATACGCCGTGTGCTGGCCGCCGTGCTGCTGGTGGCGGCCGGGTGGACCGGGCTTGCAGCCACCGCATGGGCGCAAGGCCTGCTGCCGGTGCCCACGCTCACGGCGCGGGTGATCGACCAGACGCAAACGCTGGCCGAACCCGAGCGCGCCGACCTGGAGGCCAAGCTGGCCGCCTTCGAGCAGCGCAAGGGCTCGCAGATTGTGGTGCTGATGGTGCCCACCACCCAGCCTGAAGACATTGCAAGCTATGCCAACCGCGTGGGCAACGCCTGGAAAATCGGGCGCAAGGACGTGGGCGACGGCATTCTGGTGATCGTGGCCAAGAACGATCGCAAGATGCGCATCGAAGTGGCCAAGACGCTCGAAGGCGCGGTGCCCGACCTGGCCGCCATTCGCATCATCGACGAGGAGATGAAGCCGCGCTTTCGCAACAACGACTTTGCGGGCGGGCTGAACGCGGCGGTGGCCCGGCTCATCGGCCTTGTCGACGGCGAGGCGCTGCCCGAGCCTTCCATCGGCAGCGACGAAAGCTCCGGCTCCGGCAACGGCATCGACTGGGAGAACCTTGCGATCTTCCTGTTTGTCGGCGTCTTCGTTGCGGCGCCCATCGTGCGCTCGGTCGTCGGCAAGAAGCTCGGCTCGGTGGTCATGGGCGGCGGCATTGGCGCAATTGCATTCTTCATCACCACCAGCATCGTCATCGCGGTGCTGGCGGGCTTCGTGGCGCTGATGGTGTCGCTGTTCTCGGCGGCGGCTGCCTCGGCCCCCACGCGCCGAGGCCGGGGTGGTAGTAGCGGCGGCTTTGGAGGCTGGAGCAGCGGAGGCGGTGGCGGCGGCTGGAGCAGCGGCAGCAGCAGCGGAGACAGCGGCGGCTTCAGCTCCGGCGGCGGCGGCGATTTCGGAGGCGGCGGCGCCTCGGGGGACTGGTAGGCATGGCAACGCTTTTCTCCAGGCTCGGCCGTATCTGGCGCCACCAGTGGATGGACGAGGCCGATGTGCGCCGCGTGCTGCCCGATGCCGCCATGGAGCGCCTTGCCGCGCGCGTGGCGGCAAGCGAGCGGCGCCACAGCGGCGAGATCCGCATTTGCGTCGAGGCGGGCCTGCCCTGGTCCTACCTGCGGCGGGATGCATCGGCGCGCGAACGTGCCGTCACGATGTTCGGCAAGCTGCGCGTGTGGGACACCGAGCACAACAACGGCGTGCTCATTTACCTGCTGCTGGCCGAGCACGCGATAGAGATCGTGGCCGACCGCGGCATCAGCGCGCGTGTCAGCGCCGCCGAATGGGCCGCGATGACGCAGCGCATGGGCGCGGCGTTTCGCGAGGGGCGCTTCGAAGACGGGATCACGCAGGCGCTCGAAGAAATGTCGGCCTTGCTGGTCGAGCACTTTCCGCTGGCGGACGACCAGCCCGACACCAACGAGCTGCCCGACGCGCCCGTCGTTCTCTGACTTTGCTTTTCTCCCTCCCCTCCCGGGGGAGGGTCGGGGTGGGGGCAAGCGACGTTGGCGATGGGTGCGCTCTGCTTGCCCCCATCCCAGCCTTCCCCCGGAGGGGGAAGGGGCGGAACCCTCAGTCCAGTGAGGGTAGCGCCCACACCGTTTCACCGCCCACCGCGTAGAAGCGCCGCCCGGGCGCCCGCTCCACCAGCCACCCGCCTGTGAACTCGCCAAAGGCCGGCAACACCGCCTGCCGTTCGTCGCTCACGAAGCAAGGCAACCGCACGCTGTCGCGCCCCGGGCCGTAAAGCCTGCACACCGGATGCAGGTGCCCGGCGAGCACGAAGTGCGTCGCATGCGATTGCGGATGGTGGCAGCAGGCAAAGGGGCCGAGCAGATAGGGCTCGTCGACCACTTCGATGTCGAGGGCCGCAGGCGGGTCACCCGCGCGGCTGTCGTGGTTGCCTCGCACCAGCGTCATGCCGATGGGCCCGTGCGTGGCCCGCCAGTCGGCGAGCGCGGCCAGCACCTGCGGCGTGCGCGCCTGCGCCGCATGCAGAAAGTCGCCGAGAAACACGATGCGTTGCGGCACATGGGCAGCAATCAACCCATCGAGCCGCGCAAGGTTCTGCTGCGTGGTACCGCCTGGCACCGGCTGCCCCAACGCACGGTAGGTTGCGGCCTTGCCAATATGCAAGTCGGCTATGAACAGCACACGGCCGTCGGGCCACCAGATGGCGCGTTCGGGCAGCAGATGAAGCAGTTCGCCAGCCCACCGGACCGGCAGGGCCGACGAGGAAAGTTGCGGGGAAGTCACTGGCACCAAGTGTCGCAAAAGACGACGGACGCTGGCGGCTGTCACTTGCAATTCACCCCCGCGGACCCCAGTTCTTCGGCATGACCGAAACGCCATCGCTGCACATCGTCTGCCCGCACTGCCACACGACCAACCGCGTGCGCGCGGCACAGCTGGGCAGCGCGCCCGACTGCGGCAGTTGCCACCGCCCGCTGTTCGCCGGCCACTCGACCGCGCTGCCGGACGAAAAGACCTTCGACCGCCACATTGCACGCAATGAAATTCCGGTGCTGGTGGACTTCTGGGCGCCATGGTGCGGCCCGTGCCGCCAGATGGCGCCGGCCTACGAACAGGCCGCCGCCCAGCTGGAGCCGCGGGTGCGGCTCGCCAAGGTGGACACTGAAGCCGTGCCCAACCTGGGCGCGCGTTTCAACATCCGCAGCATTCCGACGCTGGCGCTGTTTCGCGGCGGCCGCGAGGTGGCGCGGCAGGCCGGTGCCATGGGTGCGGCGGACATCGTGCGCTGGGTCAAGGCGCACGGCGCGGGCTGAGCCGGACGGCTCACTTCACAACGGCGGCAAAGGCCGCGAGCGGCGCGAAGGCGGCCTGCGCTGGCGCTGCGGCGCGGGTGGCTTGCCCGGCCCTTCCTGGCCGAACGCGAGCGTGCTTTTCACGCGCTCGATGCCGCCCGCAGTGACGATGCCGCCCGCGGCCTTTTCGAGCTGCTCGACCATTCGCGCGATGCGGTCGGCCACGTTCTCGTTCGACAGCTTTTCGCGGAACAGCTCGACCATGAGCGGAAACGAAAACGGCGTTGGCCGTTCGAGCGGCTTCAGCACCAGCTGCTGGGTCGCCATGCGCGCGAGGCTGGCGCGCAGCCGGCCGATTTCAAGCTCTTGCGCGAGCAGCTCCTGCTCGGCCTGCAGCAGCAGCTTGTTGGCCGGGTCGTATTTGCGAAACACCTCCCAGAACAATGACGACGATGCCTGCAACTGCCGGTTGCTGCGTTTCTCGCCGGGGTAGCCCTGGAAGATGAGGCCAGAAACGCGCGCGATTTCTCTGAAGCGGCGCTGCGCGAGTTCGCCCGCATTGAGCGAAGCCAGCACCTCGTGCAGCAGTTCGGCATGCGCATCTTCGCCCTGGGGCAAGCGCAGCACCTGCGGCAGCAGCGCGGGCCAATCGACCGGCACTGCGCTCAGCAGTTCGAAGCCGTAGTCGTTCACCGCAATGGAGAAGGTGCGCGCATCATGCTGCGCCACGCGCCAGGCCAGCAGGCTTGCAAGCCCCATGTGCACATGCCGGCCCGCAAAGGGATAAAGAAACAGGTGCGAACCCTCGCGCGTGGTGAGCGTTTCGGCCAGCAGGGTTTGCGGCGTGGGCAGGGCCGACCACTGCTGCTGGATCTCGAGCAGCGGCCGCACGCACTGCAGCTCGGGCGAGTCATAGCGCCCTTCGCCGGCCAATGCGAGCTGCTGCACCACGGCATCGGCCAGCGTGGTCGAAAGCGGCATGCGCCCGCCGTTCCAGCGCGGCACCGCGGCGCGCTTGCCGGTGGCGCGCCGCACCCAGGCCGTCATGTCATGAATGCGCACGAGTTCGAGCAGCCGGCCGCCGAACAGGAAGCAGTCGCCGGGTTTCATGCGCGCAACAAAGCCCTCTTCGACACTGCCGATCTTGCCGCCGCCCATGTACTGCACGGCCATGCTGGCGTCGCTCACGATGGTGCCGATGTTCATGCGGTGCCGCCGTGCAAGCCGCGCGTCCGGCACGCGCCAGACCCCTTCGGCATCGGGCACTGCGCGGCGGTAGTCGGGATACGCGGCCAGCGAAGGGCCGCCCTGCGAGACGAAGGACAGGCACCACTCCCAACTCTCCCGCGAGAGCCCCGCATAGGCAGCGGTGCCGCGCACTTCCGCATACAAGTCGTCGGGCACGAAGCCGCCGCCGAGCGCCACCGTGACGAGGTGCTGCACCAGCACGTCGAGCGGCTGCACCGGCGTGTGGCGCGCCTCGATGTGGCCGGCCGCAATGGCCGCGCGCGCCGCGGCGCCTTCGACCATTTCGATGCTGTGGGTGGGAACGAGCGTGATGCGCGACGGCCGGCCCGGCGCATGGCCCGAACGCCCTGCGCGCTGCAGCAGCCGCGCCACGCCTTTGGGCGAGCCGATCTGCAACACCCGCTCCACCGGCAGGAAGTCGACGCCCAGGTCGAGGCTCGATGTGCAAACCACCGCCTTGAGCTCACCGCTCTTCAACCCAAGCTCCACCCATTCGCGCACTGCGCGATCAAGCGATCCGTGGTGCAGCGCAATGGTGCCCGCCCATTCGGGACGGGCCTCGAGCATGGCCTGGTACCAGATCTCCGATTGCGAGCGCGTGTTGGTGAACACCAGTGTTGTGCTGCTGGCAGCAATTTCATCGAGCACCTGCGGCAGCATCGTGAGGCCCAGGTGACCTCCCCACGGAAAGCGCTCGGCGCGGCCGGGCAGCAGTGAATCGACGACCAGCTTCTTGGGCACCGCGCCCTGAACGAGCACACCCTCTTCGTCGCCGAGCAATGCGTGCATGGCTTCCTGCAGGTTGCCCAGCGTGGCCGACATGCCCCACACCGCGAGCCCTGCGTTCCAGCGCCTGAGCCGTGCAAGCGCCAGCTGCACCTGCACGCCGCGCTTGTTGCCGAGCAACTCGTGCCATTCATCGACCACCACCATCTTCACGCGGCCGAGCACTTCGCTGGCATCGGCGCGCGCGAGCAGCAGCGACAGGCTCTCGGGCGTGGTGACAAGCACGGTGGGGAGGCGCTCGTTCTGCGCGGCGCGCTCGGCGGACGATGTGTCGCCGCTGCGTGCGCCGGCGCTCCACGGATGCACCTCGGCACCCAATGCGTCGAGCGGCTGCTTGAGCGCGCGCAGGGTGTCGGCCGCAAGCGCGCGCATGGGCGTGAGCCACAGCACCGTGAGCGGCGGCGCTGTGGGGCGCGCGGTTTCCTTCTTGGCTTGCGAGAAGGCCTGCAGCGCGCCGAGCCACACGGCGTAGGTCTTGCCCGCGCCGGTGGTCGCATGCAGCATGCCGGACTTTCCTTCGGCAATGGCTTTCCACACGTCGCGCTGGAACTTGAAGGGCTTCCAGCCGCGAGCGGCAAACCATGCATCGAGCGCCGCCTTGACTGCTGTCTTGCTCCTTCCCCTCCCGGGGGAAGGTCGGGATGGGGGCAAGCGGCCTTCAACAGGCAGCTGATTCTTGATACGCCGCTTGCCCCCACCCCTGCCCTCCCCCGGGAGGGGAGGGAGAAATTCGGAGTCCGGCGGCGTGGTCATGACGGCAGCAGCGCAGCCAGCGTCTGCAGCGTATCGGCCTCTGCCACCGGCTTGTCCTCGCGCCAGCGCAGCATGCGCGGAAAGCGCACGGCAATGCCGCTCTTGTGGCGCGTGCTGCGCGCAATGCCTTCGAAGCCGAGCTCGAACACAAGGGTCGGCTCCACGCTGCGCACCGGCCCGAAGCTTTCCACGGTGGTCTTGCGGATGATCGCGTCCACACGCGCCATCTCTGCATCGGTCAGGCCCGAATAGGCCTTGGCAAAGGGCACGAGCTTGCGGTCCTGCTGTTCGGGCGGGCCGTCCCATACGGCAAAGGTGTAGTCGCTGTAGAGGCTGGCGCGCCGGCCATGGCCGC
Source organism: Variovorax sp. 3319 (assembly GCF_031456585.1). NCBI lineage: Bacteria > Pseudomonadati > Pseudomonadota > Betaproteobacteria > Burkholderiales > Comamonadaceae > Variovorax > Variovorax sp. 3319. The sequence continues at coordinate 51,403 of NZ_JAVDUZ010000002.1, read as the reverse complement.
GCTGCGCGTAGATGAGCACGGCGTCGATGCTGAGCGGATCGATCTTCCACTTCCACCACACGCCCACGTCCTTGGTGCGGCCCACGCCGTACTGCGCATCGCGGCGCTTGAGCATCATGCCTTCGACACCCATGCTGCGCGCTGCTTCGCGCTGGCGGGCAAGGTCGCCCCACTCGGCGCCGGTGAGCATCGGGCTCGGCAGCAGCGACGGATGCTGCATGCGCGTGACAAGCTCGTCGAGCAGCGCGCGGCGCTCCCATTGCGGCAGCGCCCGCAGGTCTCGGCCTTCCCATTCGAGAATGTCGTAGGCCAGCAGCACCACCGGTATTTCGCGCAGCAGTTTCGCGCCCAGGGTCTTGCGGCCGATGCGTTTCTGCAGCTCCGCAAAGGGCTGCACCCTGTCTTCGCGCCACACGGCAATTTCGCCGTCGAGCACCGTGCCGTCTGGCAATGCCTCACCGAGCACGGCAAGTTCGGGAAAGCGCTCGGTCACCAGTTCTTCGCCGCGCGACCACAGCCAGACCGCGCCCGCGCGCTTCACCAGTTGCGCGCGGATGCCGTCCCACTTCCATTCGACGATCCAGTCGGCCGGCGGGCCGAGCGCCGCATCGAACTGTTCGAGCGGCAGGTTGAACGCATGCGCAAGAAAGAAGGGATACGGCTGCCCACTGGTCTTTTGAACCTGCTCCGCGCCAGACTCCGGCGCGATGAGCGCGCGGTAGTCGTCGGCCCGCGGGCGGCCGCCGATGTGGGTGTAGCCCATGAGCCGCTGCGCCACGCGCTTGGCGTCGATGCCGCCCACGGCGGCAAGCGCCTGCGTGACCTGCAGCTTCGACACGCCCACGCGAAACGCACCGGTGATGAGCTTGAAGTACACCAGCCGCTCTTCGGCCGCAAGCTGGCGCCATTGCGCGCGCAGCCGGGCGGGCAGTTCGTTTGGCGCCGACTTGCCGGCCTCGCGCAGCGGAAGCAGGTGCTCCTCGACCCAGCGCACCAGGCCCAGATCGTGCGCCTCGGTAGGCGGCGGCAACAGCAGCGCGATGGTTTCCGCGAGATCGCCGACGGCCTCGTAGCTTTCGTCGAACAGCCATTCGGGAAGGCCCGCCGACTCTTGCGCGAGCAGGCGCAGCAGCTTGGTGGGCACCAGCTGGCGCGGCTTGCCGCCGGCGAGGAAGTACACGGCCCATGCCGCATCGGCAGCGTCGGCCTCGCGCAGGTAGCGCTGCAGCGCGGCCTGCTTGGCAAGGCTCGATGTGCTGGCGTCGAGCTCGCGGTAGAGCGCGGCGAAGTCCTTCATGCCTTTGCTCCTTCCCCTGCCGGGGGAAGGTTGGGATGGGGGCTGCCAGCGTCCGCATCGGGCGCCGCTGGCCCCCTCCCCGGCCCTCCCCCGGAAGGGGAGGGAGTTTCTTGGTCATCTTCATCGCCGTACTCGGTCTTGAAGCCCTGCGCTTCCAGACCGTTCTCGGTGAGCCAGCGCACCATGACCGCCACGCTGCCATGTGTGACGAATACCCTGCTGGCCCCCGTGCCCGCGATGGCCTGCTGCAGGCCCGGCCAGTCGGCGTGGTCGGACATGACGAAGCCCCGGTCCACACCACGCCGGCGGCGCGTACCGCGCAGCTGCATCCAGCCGCTCGCAAACGCATCGGCATAGTTGCCGAAGCGGCGCATCCACGGCGTGCCCTGGGCCGAGGGCGGCGCCAGCACCAGCGCGCGCTTCAGGAGCGCGGCGTCCACACCGGGGTCGGTTACGCGCAGCGTCTCCGGCAAGGCCACGCCCGCGGCGCGATAAACGGCGTTGAGCGGCTCGACCGCGCCGTGCACCACGATCGGCCCGATGGAGGCATCTACGCCGTGAAGGATGCGCTGTGCCTTGCCGAAGGCATAGCAGAACAGCACCGATGCGCGGCCGGCCTCCGCGTTGGTGCGCCACCATGCATCGATCTCCGCGAACAAAGCGGCCTGCGTGGGCCAGCGATAGATGGGCAGCCCGAAGGTCGATTCGGTGATGAAGGTGTCGCACGGCACGGGCTCGAAGGGCGCGCAGGTTCCGTCGGGCTCGGTCTTGTAGTCGCCCGAGGCCACCCACACGCGCCCGCCGTGTTCAAGGCGAACCTGTGCCGAACCCAGCACGTGGCCGGCCGGATGCAGCGAAACGCGCACGCCGTGGTGCTCGATGGCTTCGCCGTAGCCGAGCGTCTGCAGCGCGATGTCGCTGCCCAGGCGGGTACGCAGCGTGCCGGCGCTGTCGGTATGCGCCAGGTAGTGCGCATGGCCCACACGCGCGTGGTCGGAGTGGGCATGCGTGATGACGGCGCGCGCCACCGGCCGCCAGGGGTCGATGTAGAAATCGCCCGGCGGGCAATACAGCCCCTCCGGGCGTGCGACGACGAGATCTTCTTCCTTCGCGGCCATGGCCGCATCGTAGGCGGTGGCCGGCTTTCGCGTTGCCGAATGCGGGCCGCGAAGCGCTGTGGGCCGGCGCCTACTTCTTGCGCGCGCCCGCCATTTCGAGCACGTTCATCTTCATGCCGTTGGACATGATCATGTCGCCGGGCTTCTGGCCTGCCTTGCAGGGGCCGATCCACTTGGCCTCGATGACGGCCGAGCCTTCGGCGCGGCCCATCAGCGGCGGGCTGTAGGTCGACTTGCTTTCCATGCGGTAGGCCGAGCTGAAGTCGCCGCTCATCACCGCGTGCGAGGTGGCGGTGGTCGAGCCGATCTTGCAGACCGAATCGACGACCAGCTTGCCGCCTTCGTTGCGCAGCTCCTGCCTGGAGCAGGCGTCCTTGCCCATGCCCTGGCCCATGTCACGCAGGGCCTTGTCGCTGGCCGCGTCGATGCACTGCTGGATGGTCTGGCTCGCGCCCTTGGCGGCGGTGCCATCGCCGGTCTGGATTTCCCACAGGCCAGGCTTGCGCGCGGGGTAGTCAATGGCCATGGCGGGCATGGCGGCCGCGCAGGCCAGCGTGAAGAAAGCAGCGGCAGTGATCTTCATGGCGGCTCCGTGTCGAATCAAGGGAACGATGCCCGGTTTTTACCGCAGGCGCCGGGCGTGAGGAATAGCGCGATCGGCCTACGCCGGCTCCGCCTGTACAGGTGCGGCCGCAACGGCGTGGCGTGGCCGCGAAGCCAGCCCGAACGCGATGCCCAGCGCCAGTCCGCCGAGCACGTCGACGAGCACGTGCTGGCGCACCGCCATCGTCGAATAAACGATGGCTGCGGCCCACGCGATGTTGAACGCGCGGAGCCACATGGGCGCGGCCACGTCGCGCAATTGCCGCGCCAGCACCACGCAGGCAAGCACCGAGAACGACACGTGCAGCGACGGAAACGCGTTGCCTGCCGCATCGACCGATTTCAGAAAATGAAGCGAGGTGCCCGGCGTTGCGTCGATGGTGAAGTTGGGGATGGCCGTGGGCACGAACCAGAACACCGCGAGCGAGATGAAGGTCATGACCGCGCAGCTCAATGCAAAGCCCTGAAACTCCCGCCTGTCCTTGGCAAGGAACACGGGCAAGGCAATGTAGGCCCACAGCGATAGATAGACCGGCAGCAGCGCGGGCCAGAAGGCGACCAGCCGGTCGAACGCGGTGAGCGGCAATGTCCAGGGCTGGCCGGCGTTCTTCATGATCCAGAAGTACAACGGGAAGAAGCCGATGGTGGCCACCGTGTTGCCGACGAGCTTCAGCGGCCAGAGCGCAAGGCATCGCCGGCCCAGGGCGCGAAGCCAGGGCGGCGGGCCGCGAAGCGGCAGGTCTCGAAGGGAGGAACGTGTCATGGGCGCCAGGCGCCGTGCGTTGCATGCCCGCGGGTGCGGGCATGCGGCACGGCTACCAGGGCGTCCACTTTAATTCGCTTTTTGCTGAAGCCACCGTGCGCTCGATGAATCGAACACCGCGGGCGCCATCTTCCACGCGCGGATAGTCCGCTGCAATGGCGTCGGCCTGCTGCCCCTCGATGCGCGCGCGGATGTCCGCGGCCACGCCGCCATAGATGTTGGCAAAGGCCTCGATGAAGCCTTCAGGGTGCCCGGCCGGCAGGCGGCTTGCGCGCTGCGCCGATTCGCAAAGCCACGGCGAACCGCGGGTGAGAGTGCGCTTGGGTCCGTCGTGCGGCAGGTGCAGCAGTTCGCTCGGCCGCTCCTGGCGCCATTCGAGCGTGCCCAGCGCGCCGGAGATGCGAAGGCGCAGGTCGTTCTCCAGCCCGGTGTTGATTTGCGACGCAATCAGCACGCCGCGAGCGCCGCCCTTGAAGCGCAAGAGCAGGCTGCCGTCGTCGTCGAGCATGCGGCCCGGCACCAGCGCGCTCAGGTCGGCGCAGAGGCTTTCGATTTCCAGCCCGGTCACACTTGCAATGAGGTTCTCGGCATGCGAGCCGATGTCGCCGATGGCGCCGGCCGCGCCGCTGCGTGCGGGATCGGTACGCCAGTCGGCCTGTTTGTTGCCGGTGTCTTCGAGCTGGCTCGCGAGCCAGCCTTGGTTGTATTCGACGACGACCTTGCGCAGCTCGCCGAGCTGGCCCGAGCGGACCATTTCGCGCGCCTGCCGCACCATCGGGTAGCCGGTGTAGTTGTAGGTCACGCCGAACACCGTGCCCTGCCTTGCCACGGTGGCCACGAGCGCATCGGCCTGCTCGCGCGTGTGCACCAGCGGCTTGTCGCACACCACATGAAAGCCCGCCTCGGCAAAGGCTTGCGCCACCGGAAAGTGCACATGGTTGGGCGTGACGATCGAGACGAAGTCGATTCGCTCGTGCGGCTGGCGCTTGAGCTCATCGGCCAGCAGCGACTGCCAGTCGCCGTGGTTGCGGTCGTCCGCCAGCCCGAGGTCGCGGCCAGAGGCGCGCGCCTTCTCGGGGCTCGAAGACAGCGCGCCGGCCACGAGCTCGATCTGCCCGTCGAGCGCCATGGCCTTGCGGTGCACGGCGCCGATGAAGGCGTCGCGCCCGCCGCCGACCATGGCGCAGCGGAGCTTGCGAGAAGGTTGATCAGTCATCGGTTGGAAATTCCTGGTAACTATTCCCTCTCCCTCGGGGAGAGGGAGGAAGGCATGCGACCTCAGAACGGCGAGTTCGGGTGGTAGAAGTCTTTCGCGTTTTCCTTGGTGATCAGCACCGAAGGAATGATGGTGGTCGCGGGCAACTTCTCGCCCTTCAGCCGCGCCTCGGCCGTGAGCTTGATGGCGTCGTAGATGAACTTGGGCGAGTAGCTCACGTCCGCGCCAATGCGCTTGTCCTTGCCGTCCATGATGGTCTTGACCATGCCCTTGGCGCCCGCACCGCCGAAGACGATCTTGATGTCGTCGCGCTTGGCTTGCTCGATGGCCTTGAGCACGCCCACGGCCATGTCGTCGTCGGCCGCCCAGATGGCGTCGATCTGCTTGAAGCGGGTGAGGTAGTCCTGCGTGACCTTGAAGGCGTCGTCGCGGTTCCAGTTGGCGTATTTGGCGTCGAGCAGCTTGATGTCCGGATGGTTCTTGAGCACCGCGTTGAAAGCATCCATGCGCTCGTTGTCGAGCGTGGTGGCAATGCCGCGCAGCGCAACCACGTTGCCCTTGCCGCCGAGCTGCTTGGCAATGTATTCAGCCGGAATGCGGCCGAAGGCGGTGTTGTCGCCTGCCACGTATGCGTCCTGCGCGCTGGTGTCGGTGAGGCCGCGGTCGACCACGGTCACGTAGGCGCCCTTGGCCTTGACCTGTGCCACCGGCTTGGTCAGCGCAGCCGATTCGAACGGGAACACCACGAGCGCGTTGATCTTGGTGACGGTCGAAAGGTCTTGCAGCTGGTTGGCTTGCTCGGGTGCGTTGGCGGCGGTCTTGATGGTGATCTTCAGGTCCTTGTGTTCCTTCTCGAGATCTTTCTTCGCCTGGTTGGCCCAGTAGTTGATGCCGCCCATGAAGCTGTGCGTGGCCGCCGGAATCGAAACGCCGAGGTTCACTTTCTCGGCAGCGAATGCGGGCAGGCTCGCGAGCGCCGCGGCCGCCACGGCCGTGAGTGCGATGCGACGGGTGAAGCTTGTCATGCTGGATGTCTCCTTGTGGTTGATGGTGAAGCGGAACGGGAACGAACTAGCGGCGGCCGCGCTGCAGGAACGCGACGATGATGATCACGAAGCCCTGCACCGCTGCGTTGAGATACACGCTGATGATGCTGGTGAGGTTGAGGATGTTGCTGATGACCGAGAGCAGGATGGCGCCGACCACGGTGCCCGTGATGCTGCCTGCCCCGCCCTTGAGCGCGGTGCCGCCAACGATGACCGCGGCAATCGCCTCGAGCTCCCACAGCAGGCCCGTGGTCGGCGACGCCGAGCCCAGGCGCGGCACGTAGAGCAGCGTTGCAATGCCCACGCACACGCCGAGCAGCACGTAGGTGAGGATCTTCACGCGGTCGACATCGACCGCCGCATAGCGCGCCACCTGCTCGTTGGAGCCAATGGCCTGCACATACCGGCCGTAGGCCGTGCGGTTCAAGATGACACCGCCGATGATCGCGACGATCACGAACACCCACACCGGCACCGGAATGCCCGCAAGGCTTGCGTAGTACACCGGCGCATAGAGGTCCGACAGGTCGTTGTCCAGCGTGAGCGCGCCGCCATCGGCAAAGTAGGTGAGGTAGGCGCGAAAGATGCCGAGCGTGCCCAGCGTGACGATGAAGGGTTCGATGCGCCCCTTGGTGATGAGCAGGCCGTGCGCCAGGCCGAACAGGGCGCCCAGCACCACCGCAAGCACCGCGCCCATCACCACCGCCATGAGCGGCGAACCCAAGGCCGGCCCGGCCCAGTTGATGAACATGATCACGCTGCCAGCGATGAGCGCCGCCATCGAGCCCACCGAAAGATCGATGCCGCCCGAGATGATCACGAAGCACATGCCCACCGCGATGATGCCGATGAAGGCCGTGCGCGTGAGCACGTTCATGGCGTTGTCGACGGTGGCAAAGTCGCTGTTGAGCAGCGTGCCGCCGATACACAGCAGCACGAGTCCGATGACCGGGCCGAGGCCGTGCAGGCGCTCGGTCCAGCGCGGCTTGCTTTCGCTGCGGTGCTGCGCGGCCTCAGGCTGCGGCATGGGTGTCTGCTGTTCCGGTGGCATGAGCGATGAGCTCCTCTTCAGTCAGGTTGTCGGCGTTGAGCGTGGCGACGAGGCGCCCCGCGCGCATCACCGCCACGCGGTGGCACAGGCCGATGAGTTCCATCAGTTCCGACGAAACGACAATCACGGCGAGCCCTTCGCGGGCAAGTCGCTGGATCAAAAAATAGATGTCGCGCTTGGCACCGATGTCGACGCCGCGCGTGGGCTCGTCGAGCACCACCACCTTGGGTTTGGGTTGCAGCACCTTGGCAAGCGCAAGCTTCTGCTGGTTGCCGCCCGAGAGGGATGAAGCGCGCACGTCGAGCGAGCCGGTGCGAATGCCGTAGTCCTTCACCGCCTCGGCGAGCGCATCGCGCTCGGCATCGGGCTGGAGCCACGGGCGGGTGTAGCGTTCGAGCGCCATCAGCGTGAGGTTCTGGCGCAGCCCGAAGTTCACGTGCAGGCCCTTGCCCTTGCGGTCTTCGCTCAGGTAGGTGAGGCCGTGCTTTGCGGCGTCACGCGGATTGCGCCACCCCTTCCGGTCGGGCACCGGCTTGCCGAGCATCTCGACCTGGCCGCTGGCTGGCCGAAGGCCCAGCAGGCCTTCGAACAGCTCGGTGCGGCCGGCGCCGACCAGCCCCGCAAAGCCGAGGATCTCTCCGGGACGCACTTCAAAGCTCACGTCGTGCGCCCAGCCGGGCACGCTGAAGTTGCGCACGCGCATGGCAGGCGCATCGGCGGCCACCACCACGTCGCGCGGCGGGTACAGGTCGGCAAGTTCGCGGCCCACCATGAGGTTGGCCATCTGCTGGCGCGAGACCTCGGGCGTAGGTGCACGAGCGACAAAGCGGCCGTCGCGCATCACGATCACCTCGTCGGTCACCTGCTCCACTTCGTCGAGCTTGTGCGAGATGTAGACGATGGTCACGCCGTCGGCGCGCAGCTGCGCAATGAGCTTGAAGAGCCGCTCGGTCTCGCCGGGCGTCAGCGTGGCGGTGGGCTCGTCCATGACCAGCAGGCGCGCGCGGCGGGCAATGGCCTTGGCAATTTCGACGAGCTGTTTTTCCGCCACGATGAGACGCCTGACCTTGGTGCGCGGATCGACCTGCAGGCCCACCGCGGCCAGCGCTGCGGCGGCGTCGCGTTCCATCGAGGCGTCGTCGAGCAGCCAGCCTTTTTTCTTTTCGTGGCCGAGAAAAATGTTCTGCGCCACGCTCAGGTCTTCGGCAAGATTGAATTCCTGGTGGATCAGCACGATGCCCAGCGCCTCCGCATCGCGCGAGCTTGCGAACTGCTGCGGCTGGCCGTTGATGCGCAGGGTGCCGCCGGTCGGCTGTTCATACCCGGAGAGAATCTTCATCAACGTCGACTTGCCGGCGCCGTTCTCGCCGAGCAACCCGTACACACGGCCCGGCGCCAGCGAAAAGCTCACGCCGTGCAGCACCTGCACCGGGCCGAAGGCCTTCACCACATCGGCAAACTCGACCGCGACGCTTCCCTTGGTTTCTGCTGCGGTCATGGTGCCACTCCGCGGACTTTCAACGTTTCGTGCATGGCGAGCACGCCGGCGCCGATCAGCCCGCCCTGCACGCCCAACGGTGTGTACTGGATCTCGAGGTGCCGGGTGGATAGCGCGAGCGAACGCTGGTACACGCTCTGCCGCACGGCCGCCAGAAAGAGCGGCCCGATGCGCGTGATGCCGCCGCCGATGAACACGTGCGACGGGTTGAAGAAATTCACCACCGACGCCAGCATCTGGCCGATGAGGTTGCCGGCGCGCTGGATGATGCCGTTGGCCGCCGTGTCGCCCGCGCGGCTCGCCTGGCCGACATCGACGGCCTCGATGCGGCCATGCACGCGCAGGCATTCGGCGAGCATGGCGCTTTCGCCGGCTTCGGCTGCCTGCACGGCCATGCGCGTGATGGCCGGCCCTGCAGCCATGGCCTCGACGCAGCCCACATTTCCGCAGTGGCAGCGCGGGCCTTCCTGGTCGACGCAGATATGCCCCACGTCGCCGGCCGATCCGGCGGCACCGCGATAGACCTCGCCATGGCAGACGATGCCGCAACCGATGCCGGTGCCGATCTTGATCACGAGAAAGTTGTTGAGCGAGCGCTTGAGACGCCAGAGCTCGCCGAGCGCCATCAGGTTCACGTCGTTGTCGACGAAGACGGGTGCCGCGTAGTCCTCGCGCAGGTAGTCGCGAATCGAAAAGCTGTCCCATGCGGGCATCAGCGGCGGGTTCACCAATTGCCCAATCTCGAAGTTGACCGGGCCGGGCACGCCAATGCCGATGCCGAGCACGTTCCTTGCGTTGCTGTTGCAACGTGCGAGCAGTTCGCGCATCAGCACGCGCACCCGGGCCAGTACAACGGCGGGGCCTTCGCGCACGTCGGCAGGTTCGTCGTGCTGCGCGAGCACTGTGAGGTCCGGCCGCAGCACCGCAACGTCGAGGCTGGTGGCGCCAATGTCGATGCCGACCAGCACGCCCAGGCCGGCATGCAGCTGCAGGTTTTCGGCGCGCCGCCCGCCCGATGAGCGCTGGAGGCCGGCTTCAGCAAGGAGGCCTTGTTCGACCAGGCCCGCAATCAGCGCATTCGCTTTGCTCTTCGAGAAGCCGAGCTGTTCAGCCATGGCATGGCGCGAGCCGCCGGCCGACCAGAACGTGGTCTCCAGCAACCGCATTTCATCCGCAGTGATGCCGCTCCAGCGTGTCACGCGTTGTTGTCTCCATCTTGTTGCCTGCGCAGAAACTTGCCGCAGGTGATTGATCGCGAATACTAGAGGCAGGTCTTCAGCCGGACAAGGCTGAACTTCGACCAAATTCAGATCGAAGCCGGATTCGGACGGGTTGCCAAACGGCGTCTCCGGACGAAAAAAAGCCGCCCGAAGGCGGCCTTTTCTGCCAGCAAGCCCGAGGGCGGGCTTACTTTTTCTGGCGGTACTTGCGCAGCGCTGCGATTTGGGCAGCCATGACGGCGAGTTCGGACTGCGCCATGGCAATGTCGATGTCGCTCTTGGCGTTCTTGAGCGCTTCTTCCGCGGCGGCCTTGGCTTGGTTGGCCTTTTCGTCGTCGAGGTCCTTGCCGCGAATGGCGGTGTCGGACAGCACGGTGACGGTGTCGGGCTGCACTTCGAGAATGCCGCCAGCCACAAAGACGAACTCTTCGCCGCCGTCGGCCGTTTCGATGCGCACCGCACCCGGACGGATGCGGGTAATCAGCGGCGTGTGGCGCGGATAGATGCCGAGCTCGCCGGCTTCACCGGGCAGCGCGACGAACTTGGCCTCACCCGAGAAGATCGACTCTTCTGCGGAGACCACGTCGACGTGAATGGTGTTTGCCATGTGCGTTCCTGCGCCGCTTTACGCGACCTTCTTGGCCTTCTCGAAAGCCTCGTCGATGGTACCGACCATGTAGAACGCTTGTTCCGGCAGGTGGTCGGCTTCGCCGTTCACGATCATCTTGAAGCCGCGGATGGTTTCGGCCAGCGGCACGTACTTGCCGGGCGAGCCCGTGAACACTTCGGCCACGTGGAACGGCTGCGACAGGAAACGCTGGATCTTGCGGGCGCGAGCCACGGCAAGCTTGTCTTCCGGTGCCAGTTCGTCCATGCCCAGAATTGCGATGATGTCGCGCAGTTCCTTGTAGCGCTGCAGCGTGCCTTGCACGGCGCGGGCCACGTTGTAGTGCTCTTCGCCGACCACGTTCGGGTCGAGCTGGCGCGAGGTCGAGTCGAGCGGGTCCACGGCGGGGTAGATACCGAGCGAAGCGATGTCGCGCGACAGCACCACGGTGGAGTCCAGGTGGGCGAAGGTGGTGGCGGGCGACGGGTCGGTCAAGTCGTCGGCGGGCACGTACACGGCCTGGATCGAGGTGATCGAGCCGACCTTGGTCGAGGTAATGCGCTCTTGCAGGCGGCCCATTTCTTCGGCCAGCGTCGGCTGGTAGCCCACGGCGGAAGGCATGCGGCCCAAGAGTGCCGACACTTCGGTACCGGCCAGCGTGTAGCGGTAGATGTTGTCCACGAAGAACAGCACGTCGCGGCCTTCGTCGCGGAACGACTCGGCAATGGTCAGGCCGGTCAGGGCCACGCGCAGACGGTTGCCCGGGGGCTCGTTCATCTGGCCGTAGACCATGGCCACCTTGGAGTCTTCGAGCTTCTCGAGGTTCACGACGCCGGAGTCGGCCATCTCGTGATAGAAGTCGTTGCCTTCGCGGGTACGTTCACCCACACCGGCGAACACCGACAGGCCCGAGTGAGCCTTGGCGATGTTGTTGATGAGTTCCATCATGTTCACGGTCTTGCCCACGCCGGCGCCGCCGAACAGGCCCACCTTGCCGCCCTTGGCGAACGGGCACACGAGGTCGATCACCTTGATGCCGGTTTCCAGCAGGTCTTGCGAGGGCGACAGTTCGTCGTATGCGGGTGCCTTGCGGTGGATCGAAGCGGTGAGCTCCTGGCCGACCGGGCCGCGCTCGTCGATGGGCGAGCCGAGCACGTCCATGATGCGGCCCAGCGTGGCCTTGCCGACCGGCACGGTGATGGGCGCGCCCGTGTTGGTCACGATCAGGCCGCGGCGCAGGCCGTCGGAAGAGCCGAGCGCAATGGTGCGCACCACGCCGTCGCCGAGCTGCTGCTGGACTTCGAGGGTCAGCGCGCTGCCTTCGAACTTCAACGCGTCATAGACCTTTGGCATCCGGTCGCGCGGAAACTCCACGTCGACCACAGCGCCGATACATTGAACGATCTTGCCTTGCACTGCGTTTGCTTGAGCCATGTGTGCTCCGATAAAAATTGTTTGTAGGGGGACGACCTTGAAACTGGCTTACACGCCCGCGGCTGCCGCCGCGCCCGAGACGATCTCGGAGAGTTCCTTGGTGATGCCGGCCTGACGGGTCTTGTTGTAGACCAGCTTGAGCTCGCTGATCACATTGCCGGCGTTGTCGGTTGCAGCCTTCATCGCAACCATGCGGGCCGAGTGCTCGGAAGCCATGTTCTCGGCCACGGCCTGGTAGACCAGCGACTCCACATAGCGCACCAGCAGCTCATCGATCACGCTTTCAGGATCGGGCTCGTAGATGTAGTCCCACGAGTGCTGGCCTTCTTCCATCTTCAGCGACTCGGCCGCCAACGGAAGCAGGGGCTCCACGATCGGCTCTTGCTTGATGGTGTTGATGAACTTGGTGTAGCACAGGTACACCGCGGACAGCTTGCCTTCGGCATAGGCGTCGAGCAGCGTCTTGACCGGGCCGATGAGCTTGTCCAGGTGAGGCGTGTCGCCCAGGTGGGTGACGTGCGCGACCACGCGGGCGCCGATGCGGTTCAGAAAGCCCAGGCCCTTGCTGCCGATGGCCACCGACTCGATGGCCGTGCCGGCCGCCTGCGCTTCGCGCAGCTTGGTGGTCACGGCGCGCAACAGGTTGGTGTTCAAGCCGCCGCACAAACCCTTGTCGCTCGTCACGATGATGAAGCCGATGGCCTTGGCCTCGTTCGTCTTCATGAAGGCGTGAACGTATTCGGGGTTTGCACGGCCCAGGTTGGCCGCAATGTTGCGAATCTTCTCGCTGTAGGGGCGCGCGGCGCGCATACGCTCCTGCGCCTTGCGCATCTTGGAGACCGAGACCATTTCCATGGCCTTGGTGATCTTCTTGGTGTTTTCCACCGATTTGATCTTGCCGCGGATTTCCTTACCAGCTGCCATGGGGGCTCCTTGTCAGGTCGATCAGGCGAACGACTTCTTGAACGCGGTGATTGCGCTCGTCAGTTCGGCCTCGGCGTCCTTGTCGAGCGCCTTGGCTTGCTCGATCTTGTCGAGCAGGGGACCGTGGCTGGTCTTCAGGAACTGGTGCAGGCCGTGCTCGAAGGGCAGAACCTTCTTGATGTCCAGGTCGTCCATGAAACCCTTGTTCACGGCAAACAGCGTGGCACCCATCAGCGAGATCGGCAGCGGGCTGTACTGGGCCTGCTTCAGCAGTTCGGTCACGCGGGCACCGCGGTCGAGCTGCTTGCGGGTGGCCTCGTCCAGGTCGGAAGCGAACTGCGCGAACGCAGCCAGCTCGCGGTACTGCGCGAGGTCGGTACGGATACCGCCCGACAGGCCCTTGATGATCTTGGTCTGGGCCGCCGAACCCACGCGCGACACCGAGATACCGGCGTTGATGGCGGGGCGGATACCTGCGTTGAACAGGTTGGTTTCCAGGAAGATCTGGCCGTCGGTGATCGAGATCACGTTGGTCGGCACGAAAGCGGACACGTCGCCGGCTTGCGTTTCGATGATCGGCAGCGCGGTGAGCGAGCCGGTCTTGCCCTTGACTTCACCCTTGGTGAAGGCTTCCACGTAGTCGGCGTTGACGCGCGCGGCACGTTCGAGCAGACGGCTGTGGAGGTAGAACACGTCGCCGGGGTAGGCTTCGCGGCCTGGCGGGCGGCGCAGCAGCAGCGACACCTGGCGGTATGCAACAGCCTGCTTGGAGAGGTCGTCATAGACGATCAGGGCATCCTGGCCGCGATCGCGGAAGTATTCGCCCATGGTGCAGCCCGAGTAGGCCGACACGTACTGCATGGCTGCCGATTCGGAGGCCGAAGCGGCCACCACGATCGTGTAGTCCATGGCGCCCACTTGCTCGAGCGCGCGCACCACGTTCTTGATCGACGAAGCCTTCTGGCCGATCGCAACGTAGATGCAGGTCACGCCCTGGCCCTTCTGGGCAATGATCGCGTCGATGGCCACGGCGGTCTTGCCCGTCTGGCGGTCGCCGATGATCAGCTCGCGCTGGCCGCGGCCGATCGGCACCATCGAGTCGATGGACTTCAGGCCGGTTTGCAGTGGCTGGTCGACCGACTTGCGGGCGATCACGCCCGGAGCGACCTTTTCGATCACGTCGGTCATCTTGGCGTTGATCGGACCCTTGCCGTCGATTGGCTGGCCGAGCGCGTTGACCACGCGGCCGACGAGCTCGGGGCCGACCGGCACTTCCAGGATGCGGCCGGTGCACTTGACCGTGTCGCCTTCGGAGATGTGCTCGTATTCGCCCAAGATCACGGCGCCGACCGAGTCGCGCTCGAGGTTCAGCGCCAGGCCGAACGACGGCGTGCCGTCAGCGCTTGGCGGGAATTCCAGCATTTCGCCTTGCATCGCGTCGGACAGGCCGTGCACGCGCACGATGCCGTCGGTCACCGAAACCACGGTGCCTTCGTTGCGGATGTTGGCACTGACGCCGAGACCCTCGATGCGGCTCTTGATCAGTTCGGAAATTTCTGCGGGATTGAGTTGCATGACTCTTTCCTTCTTTCTGTAAATGGGGCCAACTGGCTGCGGGCCGCCGTCAGGCGGTCAGCGCCGCTTTCATTTGTTCGAGGCGCGCCTTGACCGAGGTGTCGAGCACTTCATCGCCAACCACGGCACGGATGCCGCCGATGAGCGAGGGGTCGAGTTCGACCCGCGTCGTGAGCTTGCGCGCAAAGCGCCGCTCCAGCGCCGCGCCAACCTCTTGCAGCGCCGCGTCGTCGATCGGAAAAGCGCTGTAGATCACGGCATCGGCAGCCCCGCTGCGCGCATTGCACAAGGCACGGAACTGGATTGCCACTTCGGGCAATGCAGCCAACCGGCCGTTGTCGATCACGGCGCGCAGAAAGTTCTTGCCCGCATCGGGCAAGGGCTGCTTCGAAAGCCCGGAGACCAGCTCGAACACCTGCTCGGGCGGCACCTTCGGATTGGCCGCGAACTCCAGGAGTTGCGGGCTGCCGGCGACGGACGCCAGCTGGTCGAGCCAGCCAGCCGTGCCTTCGAGGTCGTCCTGGCAAGCCTTGAACAGCGCCTCGGCGTAAGGACGGGCAATGGTCGCGAGTTCGGCCATGTCGTCCTCAGAGCTCGGTCTTCAGGCGGCTGAGCAAGTCGGCATGAACGCCGGCGTTGACTTCCTTGCGGAGAATCTGCTCGGCACCCTTGACGGCCAATGCGGCCACCTGCTCGCGCAGCGCCTCACGCGCACGCACGGATTGCTGGTTGGCCTCTTCGCGCGCGGCGGCCACGATCTTGTTGGCCTCCTCGGTTGCGCGGCTCTTGGCCTCTTCGATGATCTGCTGGGCACGGCGCTCGGCATCGGCCAGGCGATTGGTGGTCTCGTTACGAGACGCCACCAGTTCCTGCTCGACACGCTGGTTGGCGGAGGCCAGTTCGGCCTTGGCCTTCTCGGCGGCCGCCAGGCCCGCAGCGATCTTTTGTGCTCGTTCGTCCAAGGCCTTCGCGATCGGCGGCCACACGAATTTCATCGTGAACAGCACAAGCAGCAGGAAGACGATGGCCTGAACGAACAGGGTCGCGTTGATACTCACGGCAACACCTTTCTGGAGTGGCGTTGAACGGAAATTACTTCGGGATGGCAGCGATGAACGGGTTGGCGAAAGCGAACAGCAGGGCAATTGCCACGCCGATCAGGAACGCAGCGTCGATCAGACCGGCCAAGATGAACATCTTGGTTTGCAGTTCGTTCATGAGTTCAGGCTGACGAGCCGACGACTCGAGGAACTTGCCACCCATCAGTGCAATACCGATGGAAGCACCGATCGCGCCGAGACCGACGATCAAACCACAAGCCAGAGCGACGAGACCGAGAACGTTTTCCATGATGACTCCTTAATACAGATTGAAAGCAAACGAAAAGAAAAAAGAAAACTCAATGCGCTTCATGAGCCTGGCCGAGATAGATCAGGGTCAGCATCATGAAAATGAATGCCTGAAGCGTGATCACCAGGATGTGGAAGATCGCCCAGACGGTACCGGCAATGATGTGCCCGATGGGCAGCATCACTCCCGAGAACGAGGCTGCCATCGCACCACCCATGAGCGCGATCAGCATGAAAACGAGTTCACCCGCATACATGTTGCCGAACAACCGCATGCCGTGCGAGACGGTCTTCGCCAGGTACTCGATGACCTGCATCAGCAGGTTGATCGGCCAGAGCACGGGGTGCGCACCGAAAGGCGCAGTGATGAGCTCATGGCCCCAGCCGCCCAGGCCCTTGATCTTCACGCTGTAGAACAGGCACAGCAGCAGCACCGAGGTGGACAGGCCGAGCGTGGTGGACAGGTCGGCCGTAGGAACGACGCGCATGTAGGCATGGTGCGGATCGTGTCCGGCCGCCTCGAAAACCTTGGCCCAGAGCGAGGGCAGCAGGTCGACCGGCAGCATGTCCATGGCGTTCAGCAGGAAGATCCAGACGAACACGGTGAGCGCCAGCGGCGCAATGAATTTGCGGCTTTTTGCGTTGTGGATGTTCGACTTGGCCTGGTTGTCGACCATTTCGACAAGCATTTCGACCGCAGCCTGGAAACGGCCCGGCACGCCCGGCGTGGCCTTGCGCGCAGCCAGCCACAGCACAAAGCAGCCCAGGGCACCGACGACCAGTGCATAGAGCACCGAGTCGAGGTTGATGACATTGAAGTCGACGATGGCCTTCTGGACCACGGGATTGAGGCTCCAGTCAACTTGCCAGTGCTGGAGGTGGTGAACGATGTATTCACTCGCGGTCGGGGCGTGTCCTTCGGCGGCCATCTTTCAGCGTCTCTTTTTAAACAGTCAAATCCGGTTCAACAATCCGGGCCGCACCAGCAGGGCCACCCAGTACATTTTCATGGCGACCACCACGCCGGCCAACAAGGCCAGCCAACTGATGCCCTCGATCAGCCACGGTGCCGCCGCCAGCAAGGCAACGGTCAACGCAATCTTGATCAACTCCCACACAAAAAACTGCAGCATGACAGCAGACTGCGACGAAACACCCCGTGCCCGCCGCACACCCCGGACGAACAACGCCGCCGGAATGGCTACCGCCATGGCTCCGTAAAAAGCCGACACCGCGGCACTTGGCCGCTGAGTCCACATCCATGCCACTCCGGCCACAAGCAATCCCACGGCCACCTGGGCCCCAATCACCCACCAGGGCGACATTTCGGGATTTTTCTCGCGAAGCCGCTGGGCCTCTTCGGCGGTCAGCGGCTTGAAGTCGGAGACTTCAGCATCGATCTCGGAGACAGGAGCGCTGGTTGTCATTGGAATGCCGCTCGCGTTGTCAGCCGTGAATTTAACAAAGCCATTGATTATAAGTAGAAACCCAGCCTGCCCGACCACCCGATCTGTCACGTTTGCAAAACGAGGCCTCCTTGGCTGACCGGAGCCCGACCGGGCGCACACAACCATAATTCCCGCATGCACCCTCTTACTGCCGCTCTCCCCTCCACGCTCTGCTACCTCGACGGCGAGTACACCGCCCTCAGGGACGCAAAGATCAGCGTGCTCGACCGTGGCTTCATTTTCGGCGACGGCATCTATGAAGTCGTCCCCGTCTACGGCGGCCAGCCCTTTTGCTTCGAAGAACACATGGCGCGGCTCGATCGGTCGCTGGCCGAGCTGCAGATTGCCAATCCGCTGACGCTTGCCCAATGGCGAGACATCGTGATGCGGCTGACCGAACCAGGCGGCAATGCGCCCCAAGCCGTGTACTTTCAGATTACCCGTGGCGTTGCGCCGCGCGATCATGCCATGACCAAAGGCGTGCGCCCGACGGTGTTCGTGATGGTGAATCCGCTGCCCCCGGTGGCCGACGCCGTGCGCGCCAAGGGCGTGGCCTGCGTGACTGCGGCCGACTTCCGCTGGGAGAAGGCGCACATCAAGAGCACGAGCCTCCTGGGCGCAGTGCTGGCGCGGCAGATCAGCGTGGAAGCCGGCGCCGCCGAGACGATCATGTTCAGGGGCGAATGGCTGAGCGAAGCCTCCTCCAGCAACGTGTGGATCGCCAAGGACGGGCAACTCATCGGTCCGCCTAAGGACAACCTGGTGCTGACCGGCATCCGCTACGGCTTGCTGGAGCGCCTGTGCGCCGAGTGCGGCATTCCGTTCGCGCTGCGCCGGATTTCGCGCGACGAAGTCTTCGGCGCCGATGAATTGCTGCTCTCTTCGGCCAGCAAGGAAGTGCTGCCGGTGGTGACGCTCGACGGCCAGGCCATTGGGAACGGCCGTCCCGGCCCCATCTATCAAGCCTTGTACGCTGCTTACCAGAACGCCAAGCAGCGCAACGCAGAGAAGCCACAGAAGCAAGGAGTGACCCCCGCATGACCACCGGCAGCAGCAACACCGACACGAGCACTCCGATTCCCGATCCGCGCAAGGAATCGCTGATCGAGTACCCCTCGCAATTTCCGATCAAGGTCATGGGCGCCAAGGCCGACGGCTTCGTGCACGCCATTACCCAGATTGCCGAGCGTTTCGACCCCACCTTCGATGCCACCACTGTCGAGCTGCGCGACAGCAAGGCGGGCAATTACCTGGGCGTGACGATCACCGTGACGGCCACCAGCCGAGAGCAGCTCGACGATCTCTATCGCGCGCTGTCGTCGCATCCGTCCGTCAAGGTCGTTCTCTAACAGCCGGAAGCCTTGATGACGGTCGCAGAACACGCACCGGCTGCCGCCATCGCCCCCCGATGGCTGGGCCGGGTCGGCTATGCCGAGACCTTCGAGGCAATGAAGCTCTTCACACTCGAGCGCAAGCCTGATACGCCCGACGCGCTATGGATGTGCGAGCACGCACCGGTGTTCACGCAAGGCATTGCGGGCAAGCAGGACCACATACTCAACCCCGGCGACATCCCGGTCGTCCAGACCGATCGCGGGGGGCAGGTCACCTTCCACGGCCCCGGCCAAGTGGTGGGATACCCGCTCATCGACCTGCGCCGCGCCGGCTACTACGTGAAGGAATACGTCTACCGCATCGAGGAATCGGTGCTGCGCACGCTGGCGCACTTCGGCGTGACGGGGCACCGCGTGGCGGGCGCGCCGGGCATCTATGTGCGGCTGGACGACCCGTTTTCCCATGCCGCGCTGACCGGCCCGCTGCCCGCCGGCGACCCTTTTCGAGGCTTGGGCAAGATCGCCGCGCTGGGCATCAAGGTGAGCCGCCACGCCACCTACCACGGGGTGGCGCTCAACGCCCGGATGGACCTTGAACCCTTCTCGCGCATCAACCCTTGCGGGTATGCAGGGCTGCAAACGGTCGATCTTTCTACAATCGGCATTCAAACCACATGGGAAGACGCTGCCCGGGTCCTGAGCCAGAAGCTCACCACCTACCTGGCGCCCTAGCAATCCAATGAGCACCACCGAAGTCGTCCGCGACGCCCAGAGCGCCGAAACCTACAACCCCCTGGCCAAGCAGAAGGCCGCGGCCAAGCTCTCGCGCATCCCGGTCAAGGTGGTGCAGCAGGGCGAGGTGCTCAAGAAGCCCGAGTGGATTCGCGTGAAGGCCGGCAGCCCCACCACCCGCTTCTACGAAATCAAGCAGATCCTGCGCGAAAGCAACCTGCACACGGTTTGCGAAGAGGCTTCGTGCCCGAACATCGGCGAGTGCTTTGGCAACGGCACGGCCACCTTCATGATCATGGGCGACAAGTGCACGCGCCGCTGCCCGTTCTGCGACGTGGGCCACGGCCGCCCCGATCCGCTCGACAAGGACGAGCCGCTCAACCTTGCCAGGACCATTGCCAAGCTGCGGCTGAAGTACGTGGTGATCACCAGCGTCGATCGCGACGACCTGCGCGACGGCGGCAGCCAGCATTTCGTCGATTGCATCAAGAACATCCGCGAGCTCTCGCCGATGACGCAAATTGAAATCCTGGTGCCCGACTTCCGCGGCCGCGACGACCGCGCGCTCGAGATCCTGAAGGCCGCGCCGCCGGACGTGATGAACCACAACCTCGAGACCGCACCCCGCCTTTATAAAGAAGCGCGGCCCGGCAGCGACTACCAGTTCAGCCTGAACCTGCTCAAGAAGTTCAAGGCGCTGCACCCCGACGTGCCGACCAAGAGCGGCATCATGGTGGGCCTGGGCGAAACCGACGAAGAGATCCTGCAGGTGATGCGCGACATGCGCGCCCACGACATCGACATGCTGACCATCGGCCAGTACCTGTCGCCGTCGGGCTCGCACCTGCCGGTTCGCCGCTATGTGCACCCGGACACCTTCAAGATGTTCGAGGAAGAGGCCTACAAGATGGGCTTCAGCCACGCGGCAGTGGGCGCGATGGTGCGTTCGAGCTACCACGCGGATCAGCAGGCAGGGCACGTTCTGGCGGGCACGCCGCTCGGCGATTGAACGCGTCCGCGTCCGAAGGGGAGGCAGGCGCTTCCACGACGGAGCGGCCACAGCGCATCCTGATTGCGATGTGCTACCTCGTGCACCGCACGGGCGCGGAGATGTTCACCCGGGATCTCGCACTGTGGCTGCGGCGGCGCGGGCATGCCGTTACCATTTTTGCAACGGCCTTCGGCGACATGGCCGACGAGTTGCGCCACGCGTCGATTGCATGCATCACCGATGTGGCCGACATGGCGGCCCGGCCGGATGTGATCATCGGCAACACCCACCACGAGACGGTGCGCGCCCTGCTCCACTTTCATGACGTGCCCGTGCTCACGATCTGCCACGACCGCAGCGCGGAGCACGGCCGCCCCCCGCAGTTTTCGCAGGTGGTGCGCCATATCGCAGTCGACGAGAACTGCGCAGAGCGCCTGGTGCACGAGTTCGGCATCGGGCGCGAGCAGATCGAACTGATCCAGAACGGGATCGATCTTTCACGCTTCCTGCCGCGTGAGCCGTTGCCCGCCGCGGCTCGCACCGCGCTCGTCTTCAGCAACTATGCATCGCACGATGCCCAACTGGAAGAAATTCGCGCCGCATGCACCGAGCGTGGCCTTGCGCTGGATGTGATCGGCAGCGGCACCGGCAACCACCTGCCCGACCCGGCCGGCGCCCTCGGCCGCTACGACATCGTGTTCGGCAAGGGACGCTGTGCCACCGAAGCGCTGGTCACAGGCAATGCAGTGGTGGTGCTCGACCCGAGCTCTGGCATGGGGGAAATGGTGTCGGCCGGCACGGTAGCGCATGCGCGGCGCTGGAACTTCGGCCGGGCATTGATGACCCGGCCGATCACCCGGAAGAACGTGATGGCCGAGCTCGATAAATTCGACGCGCAGGATGCAACGCAGGCCGCATCCTGGATGCGTGCGAACGCGGGGCTGGACATGACGCTGTCCGCACTCGAGGCATGTGTCAAACGCATGATCGACGAGCGGGCAATCATTTCAGTGCCTGCCGAGCAACGTGCGCGCGAGATGGCGCGCTACATGGACGACTGGATCCGGCGCGGAAGCGCCACCAGCGCGCACATCGGCCTTGCGTCGCTGAATCAGCACGCGGCGTGGCTGCAGCAGATATTCAACGACCAGCAGCGCGCGCACCAAGCACAGGCCGAGGTCTTGCGCGCCGATACTCAGCGGCAGTCGGAACATGCTGCGGCCTTGGCCGCGCGGTTGCAAGCGGCCGAAACCGAACTGGCCGCGCAAAAGCGGGATGCGGAATCCGCAATGGCTGCAGCATCGACTGCACACGCCGTGCTCGGCGCACGGCTGGCCGAAGCCGGTTCGCGCCTGGCTCACGCCGAGCGCCAGATGCTCGAAACCGCCGCCGTCATGGACGCACGGCTCCGCGAAATTTATGCGAGCCGGTCCTGGCGCGTTACCGCTCCGCTGCGCAAGATCTCCACCTTCATCCAGGCCAGAGTTCAACGTCCATGAAACATCTGCTGATCGCCGCGCATCCGGGCCACGAGCTCCTGCTCTGGAAATGGCTGCGGAATGAACGCCCGGATGTCGTGGTGCTCACCAACGGCGCCGGATCGAACGATGCGCCGCGCCTGGCGCCCACGGCCGACAACCTGGCGCAAGCAGGCGCAAGCTGGATATCCCAGGTGATATCGCCGGTGGCCGACGCCGAGATCTACCAGGCACTGCTGGACGGCAACGCCGACATGTTCGCGCAGTGGCTGGAGCGCCTGACGGAATACGTTGTCTCGCAAGGCATCGAATGCATCGTCGCGGACGAAGCGGAGGACTACAACCCCTCCCATGACCTGTGTCGCCTGCTGGCAAACCAGGTTGCCCGCCACGCAACGGCGCGCGGCCACCCGGTTCTGTCTTTCGGCTACCCCACCGTGGGCCATCCCAGCCCGCCGGCGCGGCTTGCGGTCGAGAACCATCTGGTAGTCGAACTCGACGCTCAGGAACTGCACGCCAAGCTGGCCGACATGCGAGGCTACGCCCAACACTTTGGTGGACAGCTGCAGCGCGAGCTCGACGGTTTCATTGCGGAGTTCGGCGCACAAGCCTATGGCAGGGAATGCCTCTTTGCCGCGCGGCCCACGCGCTACGAGCAGGCAGAAGCGCCCGTCACCAAGCCTTTTTTCGAGGTTGCGGGCGAACAGCGGGTTGCGGCCGGCGTCTACAAGCATGTCATTCGCGGCACCCACTTGCAGGCTGTGGCCGATCGGCTGAGCGGTAATGTTCGCTGAAGCATCGATGCGCGCCGACACGCCTCGCACCCTGTGGCTCACGGGCTTGTCCGGCGCCGGCAAGACCACCCTGGCCAAGGCGCTGGCGCAGGCGCTCGACGAAAGCGGGCGTCGCTGCGTCGTGCTGGACGGCGATGCCCTGCGCCAAGGGCTGAACCGGGACCTCGGTTTCAGCCCGGCGGAGCGCAGCGAGAACATCCGCCGTACTGCCGAGGTTGCGCGCTTGATGAACGATGCCGGCCTGTTCGTGGTTGCGGCGCTGATCTCTCCTCTGCGGGTGGACCGGGCGCAAGCGCGCCTCATCGTCGGCGCTCGCCGCTTCTTCGAAATCCACGTCAGCACCCCGCTGGACGTTTGCGAGGCGGCGGATGCCAAAGGCCTCTATCGCAAGGCCCGGCTGGGCGAGCTTGCCCAATTTACCGGCGTCAGTGCGCCTTATGAGGCTCCGGAGGCCCCAAGCCTGGCGATCGATCCCATGCGCATCGGCCTGGGGCTCGCCGTGGCAAAGCTACTTGCCCTGGGTGAGGACACAGCCCCATGAGCAATCGCCCGCCGATGCCCGTCATCGTGGGCGCCCCGCGCTCGGGCACGACCCTGCTGCGGCTGATGCTCGATGCCCATCCAGACCTGGCGATTCCGCCGGAAACCAGCTTCGTCGCCGCAGTCGCGGCGCTCGACGGTCAGGGTGACGATCTTCGCTCCCGCTTTGTGGACACGATTACCGCCTTTCCGCCAGCGGCGCCCAACTGGCAGGACTTTGGCATTCCGCGCGAAACGCTCGCCGCAGCTGTGCACGCACTCGAACCCTTCACAGTGGCTGACGGACTGCGGTTGTTCTACCGGCTCTACGCACAGCGCTTCGGCAAGTCGCGCTGGGGCGAAAAGACGCCGGACTATTCGTTTCACATCGCGATCATTGCCGCGCTGTTGCCGGAAGCCCGGTTTGTTCATCTCATTCGCGATGGCCGCGACGTGGCGGCCTCGTGGCGCCAGCAGTGGTTCTCACCGGGCCAGGAGCCCGAAGTGCTGGCGCGCGCGTGGATGGACCGCGTTGAAGCTGCTCGCAGCGCAGGCTCCGCTTGCGCTCACTACACCGAGGTGCTCTACGAAGACCTTGTGTCGCGGCCGGAACCAGTGCTGCGCCGCCTGTGCGAGTTTCTGGAGCTTCCTTGGTCGAGCCAGATGCTGAACCACCATGAACGCGCCCCCGCCAGGCTTGAGGAACACCGGGCTCGCGTCTCGCTCGACGGCAGTTTTGTCGTGAGCCATGCGCAGCGCCTTCACCAGCAACGCAGAACAATGGAGCAACCCGGGACCGGACGCATCGGTTCCTGGCGCGAGACGATGAGCGACGAAGAAGTGCATCGCTTCGAGCGCATTGCGGGTGGCCTCCTGTGTCAGCTCGGCTATGAATTGCAAAGCAACGGTTGACAGCGCAGAGGTGATCTCCGGCGGCGGCGGCGAAGCCGATGCGGAGGCCGCGCTCGTCGGTGCCGACCTGCCTCATGCGGTCGTCGGACTGGGGCGTTTCGGCAGCACCCATGCGCGCAAGCTCGGCGGGTTGCCGGGCTTCCAGCTTTGCGCCGTGGTGGACCGCTCTCCTGCAGCCCGGCCCGCAGCCGATCTCGCTGCGCTGCCGCTGCTGTCGGACGTCGACGATTTGCCGCCCGGCATCGCATCGGCCACGGTAGCCACGAACGACGGAACACACGCGGAAGTAGCAATGGCGCTCATGCGGCGCGGTTGCCATGTACTGGTCGAAAAGCCGCTCTGCATCGACCGGCTGGACGGAGCGCAGATGCTGCGAACGGCGCAGCGGTGCGGCGTCGTCCTGAGCACAGGGCACATCGAACGCTTCAATGCGGCGTTCGATGCAGCCTCGCTGTCATGGATACGCCGCGCTGCCCTCCTCCACCGCGGCAGCACCCACCCCTTCTTGCGATTTCGCCGTTTTTCCTGCCGTGAGGCCAGCGCGGTGGACAGTGTGCTTGACCTGATGGTGCACGACCTGGACCTGCTCGCCTGGCTCTGCGACATTCCGGCCGATGCGCAGTTGCACTTGATCGGCCGGCAGATCGGCGCGCGCAGCGTCCGCGCCCGGGTGCGCCTTGGCGGCCTGGTCGCGGAGCTGGAAAGCGGCTACGGCAGCATGCTCCCCGCTGCCCGGCTGCAGGTGTGCAGCAGCGGCCGGCAACACGTACTGGACTTGCGCAAGCCACACAGTACGAAGGAGGGCGACGACGATGCGCTGGCGCGCCAGTACCGGGATTTTCGTCGCGCCGTTCAGGGCAGTGGCGGACGCATTGCCTCTGGCATTGATGGCCTGGCCGCTGTCGTGCGCGCGTCCCAGGTGCTGCACGCATGAAGATTCCGCTGTTCCGTTCGGCGGCTTGTGCCGAGCCCATGGCCGACCGCCTTGCCCAGGCATGTGCCGCGGTATTGCGAAGTGGCGCCTATGTTCTCGGTCCACAGGTCCGCACGCTCGAGGCCAGGCTGTCTCAACTATTGCTGCAACGCCAGGTGGTGGCGGTCAGCTCGGGTTCGGACGCGCTGTTGCTCGCCCTCAAGAGCCTGGGCATCGGCAGCGCGGCGGGTGGACATGCCGAAGACGAAGTCCTGCTTCCTTCCTACACATTCGTCGCCTGCGCCGAGGCAGTGATCGCCGCTGGTGCACGGCCAGTGTTCGTAGACAGCGCGCCTGACGATTTTCTGGTGCCGCTCGCGCATTTCCGCGATGCACGAACGCCGCGCACGCGTGCCGTTCTTGCGGTCGGACTGTTCGGCGACCCCACCGGTCTGCCAGAACTGGCCGAGTACTGCCGCGACGAGCAGCTTCAGCTGATAGAGGACGTCGCCCAATGCCTGGGCGCCAACGCTCGCGGCGCCGATGGCCTCTCGCAACCTGCGGGCACCTGGGGCGATGCAGCGGCGATGAGCTTCTACCCGACCAAGACACTGGGCGCTGCCGGCGACGCAGGAGCCCTGGCATTCAAGCACCCGCACCATGCCGAGAAAGCCCGGCTGCTGCGCAATCACGGGTACCAGGACGGACTTCATACATGCCTGGGCCAGAACAGCCGAATGGACGAACTGCAGGCGTGCCTTCTTCAGGTGGCGCTGGACGATTTTCCTCGCGCCATTGCCCGGCGCCGGGCCATCGCCGCGCACTACCTGGAGGCATGGGCCGGCTGCGCAATGCAATTGCCGCGAGACGCAGCGGGCCATGCCTGGAACTATTTCGTCGTTGTCCTGCACGACACGCATGAGCGAAATGCGCTGGCGGTCCAACTGGCGACAAAGGGAATTGCCACCCGCGTTTACTATGAACAGCCGCTGCACCTGCACGAGGCGCTGCAGCGCTGGCGAGGCGAGAGCCCATTGCCGCACAGCGAGCGGCTGGCCCGCTGTGCGCTGGCCCTGCCGCTCTACCCGATGCTCGGCGACGATGAAATCGAATACATCACTCACACCGTACGACACGCCGTCGGCAACTTAACCAGACAGAGTCAGACATGAACACGATGCAGGAGTTCGGCACCATTCCTGAGTTGATTCACGAGCATGCGACACATGCGCCGGGCCGCGCAGCTTTGGCCGACCACGAGCGCAGCCTGAACTACGGCGAGCTCGATGCGCTGATGGACCGCATCGCGGCCAGCCTGCAGCAAGCGGGGCTCAAGCCCGGCGACGCCATTGCAATCTGCGCGGCTTCTTCGGTGAACTATGCGGCAGTGTTCCTCGGGGCCCTGCGCGCCGGCGTCGCGGTCGCGCCGCTTGCGCCCGGATCCACACCGGCCAGCCTGGCCCGCATGATCGAGGATGCCGAGGCGCGCGTTCTCGTCACCGATGCCGCAGCGGCCGAAGTCATCGGCCCGGCGAAGGACGGCGGCATTTTGCGCGTGGCGCTCGATGGCTCCGCCGCCGGCCAAAGCCTGGAGAGCTGGCTGGCTGCGGCCGGCGCACAGCCAACCGCGGTAGCGACGCAGCCGTCGTGGCCCTTCAACATCATCTATTCATCGGGTACCACCGGCGAGCCCAAGGGCATCGTGCAGGGCCACGGCATGCGCTGGGCGCATGTGCAGCGCGGCGCCAAGTACGAGTACGGCCCTGACACGGTCACGCTGCTGTCGACCCCGCTTTATTCGAACACCACGCTGGTGGTGTTCTTTCCAACCCTCGCCTTCGGCGGTTGCGTGGTGCTGATGCCCAAGTTCGATGCGCTCGGCTACCTGCAGCTGGCCGAGCAGCGCCGGGTGACGCACACCATGCTGGTGCCGGTGCAGTACCAGCGGCTGATGGCGCATCCGCGCTTCGATGCGCACGACCTGTCGTCGTTCCGCTTCAAGTTCAGCACCAGCGCGCCCTTCAATGCCGCGCTCAAGGCCGATGTGCTCAAGCGCTGGCCGGGCGGGCTGATCGAGTTCTACGGCATGACCGAGGGCGGCGGCACCTGCATCCTGGAAGCCCACCTGAACCCCGACAAGCTTCATACCGTGGGCCGCCCGGCCGAGGGCAGCGATATTCGCCTGATCGACGAAGACGGCAACGAAATCGCGCGCGGCAACACCGAACTGGCCGGCGAGGTGGTGGGCCACTCGGCCGGCATGATGACCGGCTACCACCGCCAGCCTGCCAAGACACGCGAAGCCGAATGGTTCGACGCCGCCGGCAAGCGTTTCATCCGCACCGGCGACGTGGGCCGCTTCGATGCCGATGGCTTCCTGACGCTGTTCGACCGCAAGAAGGACATGATCATCAGCGGCGGCTTCAACATCTACCCGAGCGATCTCGAAGCCGTGCTGCGCGGCCATGCGGCGGTGGCCGACGTGGCGGTGGTGGGCGTGCCTTCAGAGCAGTGGGGCGAGACGCCGGTGGCCTTCGTGGTGCGCCGCGAGGGCGACGCCACCACCGAGGCCGCTCTGCTGCAATGGACCAACGACCAGCTCGGCAAGACGCAGCGCCTGGCGCGCCTTCACTTCATCGACGAGCTTCCGCGCAGTGCGATCGGCAAGGTGCTCAAGCGCGAGTTGCGTGACCTTGTCGGCAGCTGAAGCCAAGCCAACGCCGGACGAACACGGCGGCGGGGGCAACGGCCTGCTGTGGGTACTCATCGCCGTCGCGGTGGCGTTCGCCTTCTTGCGCCCGCGCGCGCCCATGGACTGGCTGCAGCTGGTCGATTGGCAAACCGTGGGGGCACTCGCGGGGCTGCTGGCCATTACGCAGGGTGTGGAAAAAAGCGGCATGCTGCAGGCCGCCGCGCAGCGCCTGCTCGCGCGCACGCACAACCAGCGCAGCCTGGCGTTGCTGCTGACCGCGAGCGCGGCCTTTCTCTCGGCGCTCGTGACCAACGACGTGAGCCTGTTCCTGCTGGTGCCGCTCACACGGGTGCTCGCCAACCAGGCGCATTTGCCGCTTGCGCGGCTGGTGGTGCTCGAGGCGCTCGCGGTGAATGCGGGCTCGGCGCTCACGCCCATCGGCAATCCGCAGAATCTCTATCTCTGGCACCGCTCGGGCGAGAGCTTCTTCGCCTTCATGGGAATGATGGGTCCGACGGTGGCGGTGATGCTGTTCTGGCTTTTTGTGGCCGTGTGGCTGCTGGTGCCGCGCACGCCCATTGCGCTCAAGCCCCAGGCCGGAGCCACTCCGGTGCAGCCACGCTTGCTGGCGCTGGCGGGTTTGCTGTTCGTCGGGTTCGTGGTCGCGCTGGACCGGCACTGGCTGCTGGCGGGCCTGGGCGTGGTGTTCGGCGTGTTCATAGTGACGTACCCGCGAGTGCTGCGCGGGATCGACTGGGCCCTGCTCGCGATCATTGCGCTGATGTTCGTCGACCTGCGCCAGCTGGCCGAGCTGCCCGCGGTCGTGGCGCTACTGAACCATTGGCCGATTACCGAGGGATGGCGCGCCTATCTCGCAGCCATCGTCGCTTCGCAGTTCATCAGCAACGTGCCCGCTGCGATCCTGCTCGACGGCCACATGCGCGACTTGCCGGCACTCGCTGCCGGCGTGAGCGTGGGCGGATTCGGCTGCGTCCTGGGTTCGCTGGCCAACCTGATTGCGTTGCGGCTCGCCAAGCTGCCGCACGGGCTGCGCGAGTTTCATCGCATCAGCATTCCTTTTTTGCTGGTGTGCGCGGTTTCGGCGCTGCTGCTTCGGCTGGGGTGACAGCTACGGGGAGCGGAACGACAATTCCACCGAACTTGCCCATGCAAACGCCAGCACCACCCTCTTCCCAAGCTCCGTACGGCGTTTCGGTGCGCGACTACGGGCCTTCGCGTGGCAGCCACGCACATGACCACTTCCAGGTGCTGATCGGCCTCGCGGGCGTGCTCGAGCTCGAAGTGGAAGGCCTCGGAGCGCGCGTAGGGGCCGGTGAGGCGCATGTGGTGGCGCCGGGCGACCGGCACGATTTCGAATCTCGCAGCGGCAGCCGATGCCTCATTCTCGATACCGCCCAGCCCCATTGGGCGCGGTGCGCCGGACGCCCGCCCGCAGATGCTTCGCGGCTGCATGCCTTGGCAAAGTACCTCGCGCAGTGCGCGCAGCATCCGCAAGCGTCTGCCCTGGCGCTGCAGCACGGCCCGGCGCTGCTGCTCGAAGCCTGGGGCGCGGCACCGGCGGTCCATGCGCGCAGCCGCCACATCGACTGGAACGCGCTGGCCGCCTGGGCGCGGGCTCGCTGGCACCAACCGCTGGCTGTTGCCGACCTCGCAAGCGTGGCTTGCCTGAGCCCCAGCCAGTTTGCACAGCGCTGCCGCGACGAGCAGGGCATGGGCGCGATGCACTGGCTGCGCGCACTGCGGCTTGCGCATGCGCGCGAACTGCGTCTGGCTGGCGTGGGCGTGGCAGAAACTGCGCGCCGCACGGGTTACCGCTCGCCCTCCGCACTCACCGCGGCACTGCGCAGGCCCGGCGGCCGCTGAGCCTGCATGAAGGATCGTCGCCGCGCGACGATTCACAGGCGCTGCGCGACGACGGCGACGCTTAAGCTCGGCGCAATGTCGCCTACTCTCCTTGCCCTGGCCGCCATCGCGCTGTGGGCCACCCTTGCCTCGCTGGGCACTGCGCTTTCGCATCTGCCACCTTTTTTGCTGACTGGCCTCGCGCTGATCATCGGCAGCATTCCGAGCTGGCCGCTGGTGCTGCGCGACCGCGGCGCCTGGCGCGTACCTCCGGGCACGCTGGCACTGGGCGTCTACGGCCTGTTCGGCTTTCACTTTCTGCTGTTCATCGCACTGCGGCATGCGCCGCCGGTCGAGGCCAACCTGGTCAATTACCTGTGGCCGCTCTTCATGGTGGTGCTGGCACCGGTGCTGCTTCCGGGCATGTCCCTGCGGCCGTTGCACGTGGTGGCCGCGCTGCTGGGCTTTGCGGGCGCCGCAATCGCGATTCTCGGGGCTCGTGAAGGTGCCGCTTCCAGCCTCGGCGCCTCACCGGGCTACTGGGGCTTTCTGCCGGCCCTGGGCTCGGCTTTTATTTGGGCCAGCTACTCGCTGTGGACAAAACGCGTGAAGGCGTTCCCCACCTCGGCCATCGGATTGTTCGGCCTGGTCTCGGGCGTGCTCTCGCTGGCCTGCCATGCGCTGCTGGAATCGCCGGCCGTGCTCTCCGCCAACGATTGGCTGCTGCTCGCGCTGTGCGGGCTTGGCCCGCTCGGTGCGGCATTCTTTGTCTGGGACATGGCGCTCAAGCGCGGGGATGCGCGGCAGATCGGCATCCTGAGCTACATCACGCCACTGGGCTCCACCGCACTGCTGTTGGCAGTGACCGGGCGCCCGCTCACCTGGAGCATTGCGCTTGCGGCGGGGCTGATCATTTCGGCCGCGGTAATGGGCACGCGCGTGCGCTGAATACGTTCGTGTCCGACGGATTGGGGCCGTTTTTATGGCTAGAGTGGAAGCTCCGGAAAAAAGGAGCCAACCCATGGACAACAAGAACAATAACGAAGATTTCGAGATCACCCCCAAGCTGGTGTTCGACCTGAACCTTGCGCTGTACCTCGACCTTGTGGCCGCGCTCCAGGGCGCGGGCGCGATTACCTACAGGCAAATGGCGGCACGGGTACTCAACATCAGCATGGATGCCCGTGCAGACGGCGAGACAGGCCTATCGACCGTGCTCGAAGGCATTGCCAAGGGCTTCGCCGGCCACGGCGACGGCCTGTCGATCGAAACCCTGAAGGCCGCACGCGGCCTGCGCGAAGACGAGGCGATGGGCGATATCCCCATGCGGCCCAGCGAGCCCTGAGCCTTGCTCAGTCTTCGGCCACCTGCAGCACCAGCTTGCCGAAGTTCTCCCCGGCAAACAGCTTGTTGAGCGACTCGGGGAAGGTGTCGAGCCCCTTCACGATGTCTTCCTTGCTCTTCATGCGGCCGTCTTTCAGGTAGCCAGCCATTTCGGCAACGGCAATGTGAAACCGGTCGGCATAGTCGAACACCACAATGCCTTCCATGCGCGCACGGTTCACCAAGAGACTAAGGTAGTTTCTCGGGCCCGCTCCCGGCATGCTGTTGGCGTTGTTGTACTGGCTGATGGCGCCGCAAATGATCACGCGGGCCTTGCGAGCGAGCCGCGCCAGCACTGCATCGAGAATTTCTCCGCCAACGTTGTCGAAGTAGATGTCGACGCCGGTGGGGCAATGCGTCTTGAGGCCTTCTCGCACCGCGCCCGCACCGGCCTTGTAGTCGATGCAGGCATCGAAGCCGAGCTCTTTCACCACCCATTCGCACTTGGCTGCGCCGCCCGCAATACCGACGACGCGGCAGCCCTTGATCTTGGCCAGCTGGCCTACCGTCTGCCCCACGGCGCCGGCTGCGCCCGAGACCACGACGGTTTCGCCCGGCTTGGGCTGGCCTACGTCCATGAGACCGAAATAGCCGGTCATGCCCGGCATGCCGAGCACGTTGAGCCACTGGGTGATGGTGCCGACATTCAGGTCGATCTTCACGAGGCCGTTGCGCTTGATCTGGTCCTGGGGAACGAGGATGTATTCCTGCACGCCGAGCGTGCCGTAGACCGCATCGCCCACCGCAAACTGCGGATTCCTGGAAGCGACCACGCGGCCGACGCCGCCAGCGCGCATCACTTCGTCGATAGCCACTGGCGCGATGTAGCTCTTGGCATCGTTGAGCCAGCCGCGCATGGCGGGGTCGAGCGAAAGCGACAGCGTCTTGACCAGCACCCCGCCCTCGGCCGGCTCGCCGACGGGTTCGGTGGTGAACTTCCAGTTTTCGCGGGTGGCCGCACCTTCCGGGCGCTTCGCAAGGCGAACCTGGTGATTGGTAAGTGAGCTGCTCATGGTGTCTCCTTGATTGACGGGCGCTGGCACGGAGGCGCATCGTAGCTCCGCACCCCGCGCCCCTTGGTAGCGCAGGCGACACCGAAGAATGCCGCGAGCCGACTAGAGCCGCGCGACGATCTGCAGGCCCGGATGCGCGTTGCGCACGGTCAAGGTGCCGCCGTGCGCCTCGGCAATGAGCCGGCACAGGTACATGCCCAGCCCCACGCCGCCCGTGGCACGCGCCCGCGCGCCGTCGGTGCGGTAGAAGGGCTCTGTGAGCCGGTCGACCTGCGTCTCGTCCACGCCGGGCCCAAAATCCCGCACCTCCAGCTCAACGCCCTGGACCTTGCCGTCCACCACGGCCCGCAGCGCAACACAAGGCGGCCGCGGGGCGCCGGTGCTGTAGCGCAAGGCGTTGTCCAGCAGGTTGCGCACCAGCAGGCGAATGCGCATGCGGTCGATGGCATGCGGCGGCAGGCCCTCTGCCAGGTCGAGATGCACGTTCTGCGCGCCCGGCATTTCAGCCACGATTTCCCGCACCAGCATGGCCAGGTCGACCGGCTCGCGCTGCAGCGCCACATGCGGACTTGCCAGGCGCTCGCTCTCCAGCAGGTCGCTGATCAGGTCGCGCATCTCGTTGAGGTCGCGCAGCAGCGCCTCGCGCTCGGCGGCGCCTTCGGGCGTGGCCGGCAGCAGCTCTGCATTGAGCCGGGCGCGTGTGAGAGGGGAGCGCAGTTCGTGGCTGAGCGCGAGCAGCAGGCCGCGCTTTGCGTCGAGCATGGCCTGGATGTCGTCGGCCATGGTGTTGATACGTTCCGCGAGATCGCCAAGGTCGTCGTTGCGGCGGACTGGAATGGGCTGCGTGAACTCGCCGCGGCCAAAGCGCTGCGCGCCCTCGCGGATGTCTATCAACGGCCGCAGCAGGCGGCTTACATAGGCATAGCCCAGCACCACGAGCAGCAGCAGCACGCCGAGGGTCGCCCAGCCTGCGGCACGCGGCGCAAGGTTCCAGAGCTTGGGTGCCCAGCCGAAGATCACGCGGTGGCCGTCTGCCGTGGGGCGGATGAACCACTTGTCGTTCCACGGTTCTTCGTCGCGGTCGTGCATCCAGCCGCCGGGGCTGTTGGCGCCGCCGGGGTTCGAATCCCAATTGACCTGGGGCCCCACGATGCGGATCGTGATGGGCAGCCGGCTTACCAGCGCCTGCGCGCGCGCGATGTCGGGCGGCGTGCCGATCTCGGCGACGAGACGATCGGCGTAGTCGACCAGCATCGGCTTGGCGGCCTCGGCCCAGCCGGTGGAGAAGGACTTCTTCATGCCCCCCATGAACACCACGGCCATCACCAGCGCCAGCAACACGAACATCATCACCAGCCGGATGCGCAGCGAGCGGCGCCAGCGGCGCTTGCCCTGCACCTTCTCGTGCCACTGCTCGTGCCACTGCCTGTGCAGCTCCGCCCGGCGGCATCTCATTTCGTGCCACGCGTTGCGCCAGCCTCTGCGGCGAGATCTCATGCGGGCTCGCTGCGCGCGACGGCCAGCGCATAGCCGGCGTTGCGAAGCGTCTTGATGCAGTCCAAGGGCTCGAGCTTCTTGCGCAAGCGGCTCACCACAATATCGACCGCGCGGGTATAGAGCTCGGCTTCGTGGCCGCGAAGGCGATTCAGGATGTCGTCGCGGCTGAACACTTTGCCGGGTTCGGCCGCAAGCAACGCGAGCAATTCGAACTCGGTGCCGGTCAATTCCACGCGCTCGCCATGGCGAAGCACCTGTCGCCGGTCGAGGTCGATCGACAGGCCGTCGAACACGCGGTGCTGCGTGGCATTGCCATTGCCACCGGCCGTAGCAGGCGTGCTGCGTTGGCGCCGCAGGATGGTCTGCACGCGCGCGACCAGTTCGCGCGGCTCGAAGGGTTTGGGCACGTAGTCGTCGGCGCCGAGCTCCAGGCCGACCACACGGTCCATCACCTCGCCGCGCGCGGTGAGCATCACGATGGGGATGTCGCTCTCTTTGCGGATCTCGCGGCACAGCGCAAAGCCGTCCATCTCGGGCAGCATCACGTCGAGGATGGCCGCGTCGTACTGGCCGGCACGCAGCATGGCGAGCCCCTGGCTCGGCCGAACGGCGTTCTCGAGCGTGCAGCCGAAGCGTGCGAAGTAAGTGGTCAGCGGCGCGGCGAGGTGTTCGTCGTCGTCGATCAGCAGGATGCGCGGCATGACGGGATTGTGCCTCCTGGCAAACAGTTGGCTGACGATCAGGCCTGCGGGCATTGCACCCCCGCGGCCGTACGGGTTGTAGCTGCCAGCCGTGGTGCGGGCCATCGTTCAACCCTCACCACGGATCGGTCGGCCCAATGCGGCCCAGGTGCGTGGAGGCAAAGCCCGCGCCGTACTTGAGCCCGTAGCCGAGCGCGCGGTCGAGGCCGATGTGCGCGCACCAGATCAAGCCACCGGCCACGGCCCATGGCATTGCGGCAAGCGCGCCGAGCACCAGCAAGGCAACGGCGCCGGCGTATGAATGCGCCGCGTTGTAGAGCGCCGCGCCCGCGCGCGGGCCTGCAAGGTAGCCGAGCATCGAAAGGTCGGGCACGAGCAGCCAGACTGCAAACATGCCCCAGCCCGCGCCAAACTGCGCATAGGCTGCAAGCGCCGCAGCAAGCACGACGACGCCTTCGCCGCGCAGCAGCAGGCGCACACCGCCGCCCACACCCCGTTCGCGCGACGCCTTGGATACGGCTTCGTCGGACCAGAGCTTCTGCCCCCACGAAGAGGCTTGGCGAAGCGACACGAAGGGTGCCAGGCCCGGGGGCGAGTCAAGCTCAGCCACGATGGCCC
Organism: Variovorax sp. 3319; assembly: GCF_031456585.1. Taxonomy (NCBI): domain Bacteria; kingdom Pseudomonadati; phylum Pseudomonadota; class Betaproteobacteria; order Burkholderiales; family Comamonadaceae; genus Variovorax; species Variovorax sp. 3319. The sequence continues at coordinate 16,814 of NZ_JAVDUZ010000002.1, read as the reverse complement.
CAGCGGCGGCCACCGCGGTCCATGAAGTCGCGCACCTTCTGCTGTTGCGCGGCGTTCAGGCTGTCGAAGAAATCGGCGGCGGCGGCAATGATTTCGGGACTGCCATTGCGCACGGCCGTGGTCTTCTCTTCGACCAGCCGCGCAGCGCCGGCCTGGTCGAGCTTGTTGCCCGCGAACAGCGCCTTGAACTGCGAACGCGGATCGCCCGCACCGCCTGCGCCGCGCATTGCTTCGCGCTGCGCCTGCATCTTTTCGGCCAGTACGGTGAGCTTCTGCTTTTGCGACGCATCGAGTTCCAGCTTGCTGCCGACGCGCTCGACCATCTTGGTGCGGAACTCGGCGCTGTCGCCGCCGCCCCAACCATGTCGATGGCCGGCGCAGCCGGCAATGCTGCCAGCCACGACCGCAAGGCCGGCGAAACCGAAGAGAGTGCGTTTGATCCAGTGTTTCATGATGTTCCTTGCAGCCCCAGGGGTCTCCTGCGGGCGTGAGTCTTAAAGCTTGTTGCTGTTGCCGGCGGCTGCGGCACGCGCATCGACGGGGTTCTGCATCGTGGAGATGACCTTGCTGTTCACACGCGAGCCCGAGGTCACGTTCTGGTCGGGTGCGGCGGCGGTGCGCATGGCTTCGAAGACAACGCCGGCGCGGTCCCGGGACGTTGCCATGGTTTCGGCGCCGCGCGAGCCGCGCACCACGTTCTGGTCGGGGGCGGATGCCGTGCGCACGGCTTCGGCGTTGACTTCGACGCGGCTCTTGGCCGACGCGAGCGGCTGGACGCCTTCGTAGGTTTCAGCCTTGGCGCCGGCCGCGGCGAGCAAAGCGAACGAGCCGACGGCGACGATCTGGGTGAGGGAGAGCGCTTTCATGATCAGGCCTTTCTGTTGTGGAAGAGGAGACCTGATGGTGCTTGCCGCGGCGCGACAAGTCCTTTCACCGCCGTTTCGGCGTGTTTCGTTTTATTTCGTGCGCAGCTCAGCCCGCAAGGGCCGCTGCCGGATCGTCCGACTCGAGCACGCTCTTGGCCCAGGCTTCGAGCTTGCCGGTGTCGGCGCGCAGCACTTCCTGCTTGACGGCGAGGATGCGCGAGGGATGCATAGAGAAGCTGCGCAAACCAAGGCCGAGGAGCAGGCGGGTGAACGCGACGTCGCCGGCCATTTCGCCGCACACGGCCACGCCCTTGCCCTGGCGACGGCATTCGGCAATGGTGTCGGCCACGAGCTTCAGCACCGCAGGGTGGGCCGGGTCGTAGAGATGAGCCACAGCCTCGTCGGCGCGATCGATGGCCAGCGTGTACTGGATCAGGTCGTTGGTGCCGATCGACAGGAAGTCGAAGTACTTGAGGAAGGTCTTGAGCGTGAGCGCCGCGGCCGGAATCTCGATCATGGCGCCGAGCTTCACCTTGCCGTATACGGCGCCGCGGTTGTCCAGCTCGGTGCGCGCAAACTCGATCAGCGAGAGCGTCTGGCGAATCTCGCTGGCGTGCGCGAGCATGGGAATCAGCAGGTGGATTTCGCCGTGCGCCGCCGCACGCAGGATGGCGCGCAGCTGCGTGAGGAACATGGCCGGGTCGGCCAGGCTCCAGCGAATGGCGCGCAACCCGAGTGCGGGGTTCAGGTGCTCCTGCTTGATGCCCGCCTTGCCGTCGAGCGGCTTGTCGGCGCCCACGTCGATGGTACGAATGGTGACCGGCATGCCCTGCATGCCCTCCACTGCGCGCTTGTAGGCCTGGTATTGCTCTTCTTCGTCGGGCAGGCGGGTCTGGCGCTGCGACTCGCGGCCCATGAAAAGGAACTCGCTGCGAAACAGCCCGACTCCGACGGCGCCCGCCTTCATGGCGCCCACGGTGTCCTCGGGCATTTCGATGTTGGCAAGCAGTTCGACACGCTGCCCGTCGAGAGTGACTGCGGGCTTGTGGCGCAGGCGCGCGAGCCGTCCGCGCTCGAGATCGCCCTGGCGCTGCTTGAAGCCGTACTCCGCAAGAATGATGGGCGAGGGGTCGACGATCACCACGCCGGCATCGCCGTCGATGATCACCCAGTCGTCCTGGCGCACCAGCTGGCTTGCGGTGCGCGCACCCACAACGGCCGGAATGTCCATGCTGCGCGCAACGATGGCGGTGTGCGACGTGCGCCCGCCCACGTCGGTCACAAAGCCTGCGAACACGCTCTTCTTGAACTGGAGCATGTCCGCCGGGGACAGGTCGTGCGCAATCAGCACCAGCGGCGCATCGATGCCGTCACCGGCAGTGGGGTCGTCTTCGTCTTCGGCGGCGGGGCGCTTGCGGCGCGGCGGGCTGGGCGCGAGCACCGCAGCCGTGCCCTTCATGCGGTGCAGCAGCCGCTCGACGACCTGCTCGAGGTCGGCCTTGCGCTCGCGCAGGTACTCGTCCTCCATCTCGTCGAACTGGCGAGCGATGATTTCGAGTTGCGTGGTCAGCGCCCATTCGGCGTTGTAGAGACGGTCGGTAATCCAGTGCTTCACGCCGCCGGTGAGCGCCTCGTCCTGCAGCAGCATCTGGTGCACTTCGAGCAGGGCCGCAAGCTCGTGCGGCGCGTCGTTGGGGCCCATCTGCGCGACGCTGGTCTGCAGCTTGGCGAGTTCGTCGGCCACCGCATTGCGCGCCGTGCGGACACGATCGATTTCGGTCTCGATCTCTTCGGGCTTGATGAAGTAGTGAGCCACGTCGATGCGGCTGGACACCACCAGCACCGCGCGGCCAATGGCAATGCCACGGGCAACGGGAAGGCCGTGGACTGCGAAGGTCATGCGAATCGACCGGAGGTCATCGGCCGCCGCCGGGCCGCCCCAAGGCGGCCGAGCCCCCTCGAGGGGCAGCGACGACACGCAGTGCGGAGCGTGTGGGCCACATTCATTCGCCTTCGCCGAACTTGTCGTTCATCAATTGAATGATGGCGTCCATGGCTTCTTCTTCCTGCTGGCCGTTGGTCTCTAGCTCAACCGTTGAGCCCAGCCCGGCCGCAAGCATCATGACGCCCATGATGCTCTTGGCGTTGATGCGGCGGTCGCCGCGCGAGAGCCACACTTCGCAGGGAAAGCTGCCTGCGAGCTTGGTGAGCTTGGCCGATGCGCGCGCATGCAAGCCCAGCTTATTGCTGATGGTCACGGATTTCTTGATCACTGTGCTTTCTCTTCGCCTGGTTCTGGGGTGCGGCCACGGCCACCTGCATGACCCCGGCCGTGCCGCCCGCGATGGCGCGCTGCACCAGCGTTTCGAGCGGCTCGTGGCGGTAGGTTACCGCCCGCAGCAGCATCGGCAGGTTGACGCCCGCCACCAGCCGCGAGCGCACGCCGTCCACCAGCTTCTGGGCCACATTGCACGGCGTTGCGCCGAACACGTCGGCAAGCACCAGCACCTGCGAGCGCGGTGCAATGAGCTGCTGCTCGAGTGTGATGCGGGCCGCGGCCAGCGTTTCTTCGGGGGACACGTTGGGCAGCACGTCGAGTGCGACCACTGCTTGTTCGCAGTCGGGGAACACATGCAGCGCACATCGCCGCAGCGCCTGCGCGAACGGTGAGTGGGCGATGATGAGAATGCTGTTCATGCGGGTCGGGGAACTACGCGCCGATTATGCGGGGGCGCCCAAAGGTAGTAGGTATACGACATAACGCAGCAACCCAGGAAAACGGCCAAGGCCGCGCGAAAGGACCCGACGGTGTCGAGCCCGGCACGGGCAAACAGGTCGATCAGCAAGCCGATACCCCACTGCACGACGAATACACCCGCAAAAACCACCAGGTTGTAGGCCGACAGCGCACGCCCCGCGAGGGCGGGCGGCAAGGCAAGCGCGACCGCGGGCTGGGCCAGGGTGACGACAGTGGAGATGCACAGAAAACCGATCCAGGCGATGGTTCCTGCAGCGGAACCCGCTACCAAAATAAGAGCAAGCGCGAGCATTGCCAGCGGCATGCCCCAGCTCAAAAGCCGGGTTGCAGGAATGCCGCGATGCGCGAGCTTGGGATTGGTCACGCCCCAGAGCCAATAAGTGGCGAGCAGCGCGATGCTGATCCAGAACAGGGCACCGGCCGCCTCTTGCGGCGTATAGCCCGCCACACGGGTGAGCCACGGCACGACCCATAGGGTTTGCATCGCGACGAAGCCGCCGTAGTTGAAAAAGCCGACCGGCGCGAGCTTGCGAAAGAAGGGGTCGCGCCACACGGCAGCGTAGCCGCCTGGTTTCTGTTCACTTTCCTGGTTTGCGTCTTGGCCTGCGTGCCACGCGGGTGCGGCCCATGCAATCAATGCCATCGAAACCAGCACGCCGGCTGCCAGCAGCCAGAACAGCGGTCGCCAGCCCAGGAGCGGCATCAGCCATTGCACCGGCAGCGTGGCGCCGACAAGGCCAAAGGAACCCACCATCAGCATCCAGGAGTTGCTGCGTAGCTGCATCGGCGGCGTCAACCAGCGCCGATAGCCGGTGAGCGGTGCCATGAGGCAGGCGCTGACGCCCACACCGGTCAGCACGCGAGCGGCCAGCAGGACCGGAAAACTCGTCGCCGCGGAAAACAGCAGGCACCCGATGATGGCAACGGAGAGGAAGCAGACAATGACCCGCTTCGGGCCGTATCGGTCGAGCCATGTGCCCATGGGCAGCTGCGTGAAAGCAAAGCCCAGGAAGTAGCCTCCTGCCAGCAAGCCGAGATCGCGCGATTCGAGTTCGAACTCGGCAGTGAGGGTCGGCGACAGCGTGGCGGTGATGGCACGGACCAGCGTCGAGAAAAAGTAGGCGACGGCAAAGGCCAGGAAAACGGTGGCAATCCGCTGCCGCCCGGCGAGCAGGCCGCCGGTCGAGGTGCTTGCGGCGTTCACGGGAGACGCAGGCCGTCGAAGAAGGTCTTCGCCGCCTCCGGCGCCGATGGCCGACCGAGCACCGTGGCCTGATAAAGCGAAACGCGCCCGTCTTTTTGCGATTGGGCAAACCAGAGGACCTGGATGGGCGCTGCGCCCTGCTGCTGCGGCTGGGCGTCGAGCCTGACCGGCGGAGGCGCCGCAGTGGCACGTTTCATCGTTGCCGGCGCTTCGGTCACCTGCGCATTGGCTAGCTGGTTCCGGGTGGCAGCGCGCCATGCACGGAGCCAGGCTTCGGCCTGTTCAGGGCTGCCGGCGGATGCATGGGCGATGGCAAAGGTTGCGCCGCCCGCCTCGCAGCCAGCCATATCGACCTTCACGGAGTCGGCGCCGAGCGGCAGGGCGCGGTCGGCGCGGTCGGGCTTGCAGGGAAGCATGGCGACCAGGCCGGCATCGGCAATCGGCGTTTCGCGCCAGTTGAAGGTCGGGCTGCAGGCGGCAAGCGAAACGGCGGCGGTGGCTGCGAACAGCGCAGGCCAGGAGCGGGGAACAAGCGAGGGCATCGGAGAGGCATTATCGAGCGACCGTGGCATGCGCCAGCGCAATCCGGCCGGCGGAACTAAAATCACGCCGCCCTCCTCTTTCAGTTGTCATGAAAAAATACATCGCCGCCGCAGCAGTCGTCCTCGCATTGGCCGCCGGCGTGGGTGTGTACTTCGGTTCGGGCACCACAGCAGCACCGGCATCGACCTTCGTGCTGCTCGATGGCAGCAAGAAAAGTACGGACGACCTGAAGGGCAAGGTCACCCTGGTCAATTTTTGGGCAACGAGCTGCGTGACCTGCGTGGCCGAAATGCCAAAAGTCATCGCAACCTACGACAAATACAAGTCGAAGGGCTACGACACGCTGGCCGTGGCGATGAGCTACGACCCGCCGAGCTACGTCGTCAACTTTGCCGAAACCCGCAAGCTGCCGTTCAAGGTGGCCATCGACAACACCGGAAGCGTGGCGCAAGCCTGGGGCGACGTGAAACTCACGCCCACCACATACCTGGTCAACAAGAAGGGCGAGATCGTGAAGCGCTACGTGGGCGAGCCCGATTTCGCAGAGCTCCACAAGCTGATCGAAAAGCTGCTCGCCGAGGCCTGAACCCCGGCTCGCCGCCTCTTTTTCGGGGGCTTACTGGTTGCGGAAGCTGTCGTGGCAGGCCTTGCAGCTGCCGGCGGTGGTACCAAACTGCGCCTTGAGCGCGTCGATGTTGCCAGCCTTGGCGGCGACCGCGAGCTTGCCGGTTTCAGCAATCATCTTGTCCTGGTGCTCCTTGAACTTGGCTGCTTCCTTCCAGACCTCGGGCTTGGCCTTGCCCCCTTCCGTGCCCGCACCGAACCCGGCCCAGGGCAGTTTGGCCATCTCGGCCACGATGTCGGCGTTGGCGGCAGCTACTGCGGCGTCGTAGGGAACGCGGCCATTGGCCATGGCGCCCACACGGCCGAAATGCTGGCCCATCACGAACAGAGCACTCTGGCGGTACTTGATGGCGTCATCGGGCTTGGCGAACTGGGCCGTGGCCGGCAGGGAAATCGCGGCAAAGGCAGCGGCCAGGGCGAACGAAGCGAGTCGAATCATCGGGGTGTCCTAGTTGTTGGTTCGGCACCGCCAAAAGCGGCGCCGCGCAGAGTGTAGGGGCAGCATTGCAGCCGGGCATAGCAACAACCCGATGCATGCGGCGTCCCGGACTTTGCTAATCTGCGCCTTCCGCAGTTTTTGCGCACTTTGCCTCTTCGATGACCGACTCCTCCGTGGCCTCCCTGCAGGCCGCCGCGCCCGAGGCCCCTGTGCGCGCGCGCATCTGGGATCTGCCGACGCGTGTTTTTCACTGGGCATTGAGCGTTGCTGTCATAGGCCTGATTGCGACCGGCCTCGGCGGCATCATGGAATGGCACTTTCGCTTCGGCTATACGGTTCTGGCGCTGCTGCTCTTCCGCCTGCTGTGGGGGTTCGTGGGCGGGCGCTGGTCGCGTTTTGCCTCGTTCTTCTACGGGCCGGGCTCCGTTGTTGCCTACCTGCGCGGGCGAGCCCATCCTGATCACGTGATAGGGCACACGCCGCTGGGGGCCTTGTCGGTATTTGCCGTGCTGGCGGTGCTGGTGGTACAGGTTGCAACCGGGCTGGTGGCGGACGACGAAATTTCCGCAGCCGGACCGCTCACGCGCTTTGTTTCAGGGGAAGTGGTGAGCCTTGCAACTGGCTGGCACAAGGCGCAAGGAAAGACGATCGTGATCGCCCTGGTGACCCTGCACGTTCTGGCCGTGCTGTTCTACGTGCTGGTCAAACGGCATCGGCTGGTGCGGCCCATGGTTTCGGGCGACAAGCTGATCAGGCCTGCCGGCAACCAGGTGCCAACAAGCCGCGACGATGCCGTCTCCCGCTTTTTGGCGCTGGCCTTGTTCGCGGCGTGCGCAGGCGCGGCCTACTGGATTGCATCGTTGCGCGTATGAGCTTTTCCGTTTCACGCCCTTTGCCGCTGGCAGACACACCGGCCGTCGTGCTGCTGGCGCCGGACGAAACCCATGAACTCGATGCGGCGCGCGCTATTTTTCGCGACTACGCCGCCTCGCTGAACATCGACCTGTGCTTTCAGAACTTCGAGGAGGAAGTTGCCGCGCTCCCGGGAGACTACGCGGAACCGCGCGGCGCCCTGCTGCTGGCCTTGGTCGACCCCGCCCACATCAAGGAGCCCGCCGGGCAGCAGGCGCCGACCCTTTTGCGTCCGAACGGAGCCTTGGCGCACGTGGCCGGCTGCTGCGCGCTGCGTCCACTCGACAACGCCGACTACGCCAACGCCGCGGAGATGAAGCGCCTGTTTGTGCGACCGGGCTTTCGCGGACTGGGCGTCGGCCGCCAGTTGGCTGAAGCCATTCTTGATGCGGCTCGCGGCGCGGGTTACGCCTGCGTACTGCTGGATACGCTGGACGACATGGAATCGGCCCGCGCGCTTTACGAAGACCTCGGCTTCGAGGAAGTGCCGCCTTACTATCACAACCCGATCGCGGGCGCGCACTACCTCAAGGTCGATCTCTGAGCTGATCAGCCGCGCGCTTGGGCGAGCAGCGTCTCGGCGTTGCTGACCTCGAACTTGCCGGGTGCTTCGACGTTGAGCGCTGCCACCTTGCCGTCTTTCACGAGCATCGAATAGCGGTTGCTGCGCAGGCCCATGCCGCGGGCGGTCAAGTCCAGCGTCAATCCGGTGGCCTTGGCGAAGTCAGCGCTGCCGTCGGCCAGCATGCGCACCTTGGCGCCGGTCTTCTGATCGCGCGCCCAGGCGCCCATCACGAACGCGTCGTTCACGCTCACGCACCAGATCTCGTCCACGCCGGCGGCCTTGAAGTCGTCGAAGTGCTGCACATAGCCGGGCACATGCTTGGCCGAGCAGGTGGGCGTAAAAGCGCCCGGCAGAGCGAACAGCGCAATGGTCTTGCCAGCCGTCGCCTTGCTCACGTCCACAGGGTTGGGGCCGATGCTGCAGCCTTCGCCCTCGACCTCGGAATATTCCTGCAGGGTTGCCGAAGGAAGGGTGTCGCCGACTTTGATCATCTAGATGCTCCTGAAAAAGAAAAACGGCCCACATTGTGGGCCGTTTCGGTTTGGGCTGCCTTCAAGAGGCTTCCCGATGCAGATCAACCAGCGATCAGACCAGCACGGCCTTCTCGACCAGACGGGTCACGACCCAGTTCTTGGTCTTCGAGATCGGACGGCTTTCCGTGATCTCGATGGTGTCGCCCAGCTTGTACTCGCCCTTTTCGTCATGGGCGTGGTACTTGCTCGTCTTGGCCACGATCTTGCCGTAGAGCTCGTGCTTCACACGGCGCTCGACCAGCACGGTCACGGTCTTGGCACGCTTGTCGCTGACCACCTTGCCGATCAAGGTGCGCTTGAGGGATTTTTTAGCTTCCGTCATGTTCACTCCTTACTTGGCGGCTTGGGTTTCTTGCTGCTTCTGAGCAAGAATGGTCTTGGCGCGCGCGATGTCGCGGCGCGTCACGCGCAGCGTCGAGGTGTTCGACAGCTGTTGCGTGGCTTTCTGCATGCGCAGACCGAAATGGGCCTTCTGCAGGTCCTTGATTTCAGCTTGCAGGCCTGCGACGTCCTTCGTGCGCAGGGTTGCAGCCTTGGTCACCTTGGCCGGAGCCGCGGTTTCTTTTTTCTTACGTGTTGCCATGGATGTTCTCCTCTCAGGCGCCGAGCTGGCGAGCGACGAACGTCGTACGCAGCGGAAGCTTGGCGGCGGCCAGGCGGAACGCTTCGCGGGCGAGTTCTTCGGGCACGCCGACGATCTCGAACACGATCTTGCCAGGCTGGATTTCAGCGACGTAGTACTCGGGGTTGCCCTTACCGTTACCCATCCGCACTTCGGCGGGCTTGGTAGAGATCGGCTTGTCCGGGAACACGCGGATCCAGATACGACCACCACGCTTCACGTGGCGCGAAATCGCGCGGCGAGCGGCTTCGATCTGGCGCGCCGTGAGGCGGCCGCGGTCGGTGCATTTGAGACCGAAGTCACCGAAGGCAACCGAGTTACCCCGGGTTGCGATGCCGGTGTTGCGGCCCTTTTGTTCCTTGCGGAACTTTCTGCGTGCAGGTTGCAGCATTTTTAATACTCCGTAGTTCTAAGACCGATCACTCGGTCTTGGCACCGTCAGCTGCTGCAGCTGGCGCGGCTTTGCGGACGCGCTTAACGGCGGGTTTCGAGTCTGCACCCGGAGCAGCGGGAGCTGCGCCAGTAGCTTCTGCGGGCTTGTCGCTGCCGTCGGCCGGGGCGGTGTTGCCACCGATCGGGCCACGGGCACCGGCGCGAGGGCCGGGACCACGACGGTCGCCACCCGGACGGTCGCCACCAGGACGGCCATCACGGCGGGGACCACGCGGACGACGCTCTTCGTCGGGACGCGGCGTTTCGACAGCCGGCAGGTCGTTACGACCCAGCGTGTCGCCCTTGTAGACCCAGACCTTGACGCCGATGACGCCGTAGGTGGTCTTGGCTTCCGAGGTGCCGTAGTCGATGTCGGCGCGCAGCGTGTGGAGGGGCACGCGACCTTCGCGATACCACTCGGTACGAGCGATTTCGATACCGTTCAAGCGGCCAGCCGACATGATCTTGATGCCTTGGGCACCCAGACGCATGGCGTTTTGCATGGCGCGCTTCATGGCGCGGCGGAACATGATCCGCTTTTCGAGCTGCTGCGTGATGCTGTCGGCGATCAGCTGGGCATCGATTTCGGGCTTGCGCACTTCTTCGATGTTCACTGCCACCGGCACGCCGAGCTGCTTGCCCAGTTCGCGCTTGAGGTTTTCGATGTCTTCGCCCTTCTTGCCGATCACGACGCCCGGACGAGCCGAGTAGATCGTGATGCGTGCGTTCTTGGCGGGACGCTCGATCATGACGCGCGACACCGAAGCGTTCTTCAGCTTCTTCTTCAGGTATTCGCGAACCTTGATGTCTTCGGCCAGCATGCCCGCGAAATCGCGGTCGCTTGCGTACCAGCGGCTGGACCAGTTACGGGTAACCGCAAGGCGGAAGCCGGTCGGATGGATTTTCTGTCCCATATTTCTTCCAGGCGTTCTTAGTTGCCAACCGTCACGTACACATGGCACGTGGGCTTGCTGATGCGGTTACCGCGACCCTTGGCTCGCGCGGTGAAGCGCTTGAGCGTTGCGCCCTGTTCGACGTAGATGGTCTTGACCTTCAGTTCGTCGATGTCGGCGCCATCGTTGTGCTCGGCGTTGGCAATTGCCGACTCGAGCACCTTTTTGATGATCACAGCGGCCTTTTTCTGCGTGAATTGCAGAACATTGAGCGCTTGATCAACCTTCTTGCCGCGGATCAGGTCAGCGACCAGACGGCCCTTGTCGACCGAGAGGCGGACACCGCGGAGGACTGCACGTGTTTCAGACATGGTCGTTCCTTACTTCTTCTGGACTTTCTTGTCCGCGGGGTGCCCCTTGAACGTGCGCGTGAGCGCAAATTCGCCGAGCTTGTGGCCGACCATTTGATCGGTAATGTAGACAGGCACGTGCTGCTTGCCGTTGTGCACGGCAATGGTCAGGCCGATGAACTCGGGCAGAACCATCGAGCGGCGCGACCAGGTCTTGATCGGCTTCTTGTCCTTCGTCGTCACTGCCTTGTCGGCCTTGGCCACGAGGTGATGGTCAACAAACGGACCCTTTTTGAGAGAGCGAGTCATTTGCTATCCCTTACTTCTTGCGGCGCGACACGATGAAGACCTGCGTGCGCTTGTTGTTACGGGTACGGTAGCCCTTGGTCAGGTTGCCCCATGGGTCGACAGGATGGCGGCCTTCGCCGGTCTTGCCTTCGCCACCACCGTGCGGGTGGTCGACCGGGTTCATCACCACGCCGCGAACGGTCGGGCGAATACCCATGTGACGCTTCACACCGGCCTTGCCGAGTTGGCGCAGGCTGTGCTCTTCGTTTGCGACTTCACCAATGGTGGCGCGGCATTCGATGTGGATGCGGCGCACCTCACCCGAACGCATGCGGACCTGGGCGTAGACGCCTTCGCGAGCCAGCAGCGTGGCCGACGTACCGGCCGAACGCGCGATCTGCGCACCCTTGCCGGGTTGCAGTTCGATGCAGTGGATCGTCGAGCCAACCGGAATGTTGCGGATCGGCAGCGTGTTGCCGGCGCGGATCGGGGCTTCCGAACCGCTCAGCAGCGTTGCACCGGCTTCAAGACCGCGCGGGGCGATGATGTAGCGGCGCTCGCCGTCGGCGTAGCAGACCAAGGCAATGTGGGCGGTACGGTTCGGGTCGTATTCGACACGTTCGACCTTGGCCGGAATGCCGTCCTTGTTGCGCACGAAGTCGACAACGCGGTAGTGGTGCTTGGCACCGCCGCCACGATGACGGATCGTGATGTGGCCGTTGTTGTTGCGGCCAGCCTTCTGGAACTGGGGTTCCAGCAGAGGCGCGTGAGGAGCACCCTTGAACAGGTGGTCCCGCGAAATCTTCACCGCGCCGCGTTGGCCCGGCGAAGTGGGTTTCATCTTGATGACGGCCATGATTAAGCGCCTTCCCCGACGAGGTTGAGCTCTTGACCGGGCTTCAGGGTCACATAGGCCTTGCGAACGTTGTCGCGGCGGCCGATGGACTTGCCAAAGCGCTTGGTCTTGCCCTTGGTGTTGAGCACCGACACGCCCTGGACTTCGACCTTGAACATCAGTTCGACAGCGGCCTTGATCTCGGGCTTGGTGGCGTCTTGCAGCACCTTGAAAGTGACAGCGTTCGACTTCTCGCCGACCATCGTGGCCTTTTCGGACACGATCGGGGCGACCAGCACCGCCATCAGGCGGCCTTCTTCGAACGTACGTTCAGCGGCGGTAGGGTTCACGCGGCTCATGCGAACATCTCCTTGAGCTTGTCGACGGCACCCTTGGTGACCAGCACCTTCTTGTAGTGAACCAGCGACACCGGATCGGCGTAGCGGGGTTCGACCACGAGAACGTTCACCAGATTGCGCGAGGCAAGGTACAGGTTTTCGTCGACTTCTTCGGCGATCACGAGCACGGACTCGAGATTCATTGCCTTGAAACGGGCTGCCAGCGGCTTCGTCTTGGGCGAATCCACGGTCAGCGAATCCACCACGGCCAGACGGCCTTCGCGAGCGAGCTGCGAGAAGATGGCGGCCATGCCGGCGCGGTACATCTTCTTGTTGATCTTCTGCGAGAAGTTTTCGTCAGGCATGTTCGGGAAAATCCGGCCACCCCCGCGCCACAGCGGCGAGGACGTCATACCGGCACGGGCACGGCCCGTTCCCTTTTGCTTGAAAGGCTTCTTGGTCGAGTGCTTGACCTGCTCGCGGTCCTTCTGGGCGCGCGTGCCTTGGCGGGCGTTGGCCTGGAATGCAACGACGATCTGGTGAACCAGGTCTTCATTGTAGTCACGGCCGAACACGGTCTCGGGAGCGTCGTACTTCGACGCGGCCTGGCCTTGTTCGTTCAGGAGTTCGAGTTGCATTACTTCGCTCCTTCAGCCGCTTGCGGCTTGGCCTTGATGGCGGGACGCACGGTGACAAAGCCACCCTTTGCGCCCGGGATCGCGCCCTTGATGAGCAGCAGTTGACGCGCTTCGTCGATGCGGAACACATCGAGGTTCTGCGTCGTCTTGGTGACGTCGCCGAGGTGGCCCGTCATGCGCTTGCCGGGAAACACGCGACCGGGGTCTTGTGCCATACCGATCGAGCCGGGAACGTTGTGCGAACGGCTGTTACCGTGCGACGCGCGTTGCGAGCTCATGTTGTGGCGCTTGATGGTGCCGGCGTAGCCCTTACCGATCGAGGTGCCTTGCACGTCGACTTTCTGGCCCACGGAGAACACGCTGCTTGCGGCAATGACGCCACCAGCCTTGTGCTGACCTGCGGTATCGGCGGTCACGCGGAATTCGCGGATGATTTCACCAGCTTCGACACCCGCCTTGGCGAGGTGGCCGGCTTGGGGCTTGGTCACGCGCGATGCCTTGCGCGAACCGAACGTCACTTGCAGCGCGACGTAGCCGTCGGTCTCTTGCGACTTGATCTGGGTCACACGGTTGTTGGACACATCCACCACCGTGACAGGAACTGCGTCCCCGTCATCGGTGAAGAGACGCATCATCCCCACCTTGCGGCCCAGCAACCCGAGGGAGTTGCTCAGACTCATTTGTTTTCTCCAAAAATGGATCCTCTTTCGCCGCTGTCACTTCAATTGGCAACAGCGTTTAGCCGATCGCCCGAAGGCTTCCCGGCTTGCGAAAGAAGGTTGATAAATCTCCGCACTTGCAGCGCCTATATAGACGCAACTAGGGCAGAGCCAGCGATTATAGCCCGCTATGCAGGCGCTGTGCAAGCAGCATTACGGGCGGGCTTTAGAGGTGTCGCGCCCCGCTTTTGCCCCTTTTTTTGCCTATTTAACGGGCATCGTGATGATGCTTTCGCCGTTTGGCGTCGCCTTCATCTCACCAGTCGATTTGAGGCTCGGCGCAGCCGTGCCAGTCTGGACGGGGACCGAAACGGCGCTCGATGCGCCCCCCTGGCTGATAAACACGTTAAGGTAGGCGAGACCTTCGGTTTCACTGACCACGACGACAGTGGCGGTGGTGCGCTTACCTGTTGGCAGCTTCAGCGTGCTGCTTCCCTGCAAGGTCAGCCCGCGGTCGGCGCTCAGGCGGACCGTAGCGCCGTCAGCATCGGTAACACCTTCGAATTGCAGCACGACGGGTGTGGCCCGCCCCACCTGCGGCGTGGCCTCGAGGCGGTATTGGAGCTTGACTCCTGAACTGCCGGGTTTCTGTGGCGCTGTGGTCATGGGAGCAGCATGGCGATGCGACGCCGGATGCCCGGCGTTGCGCGCAGCAGGCTCGCCGTCTGCTGCGGCCGGCGCCGACAACGTCGCCACAGCGAGACATGCCGCTGCCAGCATGGAGGTCGAACGGGTGTTCATGGCGGCCTTTCTTACTGCTGAATTGAGACGTCGAAGCACGGATCGCCAGTGCCGAGGTTCGTCACAGCCAGAACGTACTCGCCGGCCGGGAGGCTGACCGTGTTGCCGGCTCTGGCAACAAGCCCACCCCTGAAGATGTCGAAATCCGGGATGGATCCCGGCGGGCCGTTCACAAGAATCTGATAACTGCCGCTCGCAGGCACGGTGAAACGGACGTAGGAGTAGTTACCGAGTTTGTTGTTGTCGTCCGCACCAGCGTCGTCGGACACGCATGCCTGGGTTGTGCCGCCACCAACAGCGGCAGTCCGGTACATCGGAATCGTGACCGGAATCCCGCCGTTGTTCGTTTCGGCGGTACCAAATGGGTCGCCGGGCGCCGCGCTGATGCCCTGCCCGGTGAGCAAGGCAGTCAGTGCTGTAGCGCTGCCCGGCGCAACGGCGTTGAAGGCGGCGGAGAACGGATGGATCGAAGTGACCGCAGCGCCGCCCCTGAACTGAGCACTGGTTAGCGCATCATGTATCGGCTTGAACCCGACCTGCTGGTTGAGGTTCCAGAAAATCGACTGGATCGACGGTTCGCGGTACCAGCCCGGCGTAGTCGCGGCGCCCGCAGCCAGATCGATGTTGGTGCTGAGCTGTGCGGTCGCCTGCTGGGGACCACCCGAATCGACATAGTTTCGGCGCTCGAGCGCAATGCCCGACCAGGCGTTGCCCCAGCCTTCAGAAAACGCGAGCCTCCGATCGAGACGCTGACTCTGCGAATGGCGCCCGCCGGTCGAATCGTCCCGGCTAAAAGCCGATTGGTAGTAATGGCCCCATTCGTGCGCGATTACCGAGTTGTCGTATTCATCGGTGTCCACGTCTTCTTTGCCGAGCACGTAGATTTCGCGGCCAGTACTTCTGCTGATAAAGAATGTGGTGCCGATCTGGCCCGCCGCAACGCTGCCGGAAGACGGCGCATTATTAATACTCCAGTACACGCGCAACGGCGGAAAAGCCGTCGCAGGCGCTACCGACACCACTTTCTGAACGGCTGTGTAGACCGTATCCAGAATGGCGAACGGCGCCGCCACCCGATCTCCGGTGTAGCTTGAACCGCCCCAGCCCGAAGGCGCATGAAGGTCGCGCACCAGCGCAGCCGCCCCCGAGGAAAATGCAGGACTCTGCATGGAATACAGCGCACTGGAACGGGTGTTGTCCCGCACCGTTACGTCCCAGTTCGGCCCCGTGCCGCCGCGTGCCAGTTGCGCCTTGACGCGCACTGCAATTGCCGTGTTCGCAGGCACAGACACCGAGTAGGCGCCGTTGTCGTCGGTGGTCGCCGTAGCCAGTTGAGCAGAAGTCGACGCATCGATCACTTCCACCGCAGCGCCGCGCACCGGCTTGGAAGAGGCGCTGGCATAAACCAAGGTGCCACTCGGATTGGGCACCGACTCATAGGTGGCTGTACCGCTCAACGTCACCGAGCCCGCCGCAGGAGGAGGAGCCGCGGGGGGAGCTACTGGCAGAAACGGTAGGCCGCCACCCCCTCCGCCCCCACCTCCACCGCAGCCAGCCAGCAAAGCCGCTACCGCGATGCATGCCGCTACCGCCGACGCAAAAGAGTTGCCGTGTCTCATGCTGTGCTGCCCTCGATTCAACCCAACAAGGCTCGACGGAGGAGGCCGCCGCCCGGCGAGGATGCCACATCCGGGCGGCAAAAAACAAAGCCCGCCTGCATTTCTGCAGGCGGGCTTTGTCACAAAATGCGGCGCGAGGCCGAAATACTTATTGCAGCTTGATTTCGACGTCCACGCCAGCCGGCAGGTCGAGCTTCATCAGCGCGTCCACGGTCTTGTCGGTGGGGTCGACGATGTCCATCAGGCGCTGGTGCGTGCGGATCTCGAGCTGGTCGCGCGACGTCTTGTTGACGTGGGGCGAACGCAGAATGTCGAAACGCTTCATGCGGGTCGGCAGGGGCACGGGGCCCTTGACGATCGCGCCGGTGCGCTTGGCGGTGTCAACGATTTCGGCTGCCGACTGGTCGATCAGCTTGTAATCGAATGCCTTCAGGCGGATGCGGATTTTTTGCTTGGTAGCCATGGTGATTCCTTTGCGTCCGGCTTAGATGTCGAGGATCTTTGCCACGACGCCCGAACCCACGGTGCGGCCGCCTTCGCGGATGGCGAAGCGCAGGCCTTCTTCCATCGCGATCGGGTTGATCAGCTTCACGGTGATGCTGACGTTGTCGCCAGGCATGACCATTTCCTTGTCCTTGGGCAACTCGATCGCACCGGTCACGTCCGTCGTGCGGAAGTAGAACTGCGGACGGTAGTTGTTGAAGAACGGCGTGTGACGGCCACCTTCGTCCTTGGACAGCACGTACACCTCGGCGGTGAAGTGCGTGTGCGGCTTGATCGAGCCGGGCTTGCACAGCACCTGGCCGCGCTCGACTTCTTCGCGCTTGGTGCCGCGCAGCAGCACGCCCACGTTGTCGCCCGCTTGACCCTGGTCCAGCAGCTTGCGGAACATTTC